>CAYXJM010000203.1:2656-5234 GCA_964465455.1 uncultured Klebsiella sp. | reverse complement strand
AGTTCGGCGGCTGCAGGAAGCCGGCCGGGAACACGATCTCGTTCATGAACGGCTGGTGGTAGGCGTTGACGGTCTGCGGCGTCATCGACCACTCGGCGCGGTCGATAGGCTGGTCGAGCTTCGCGAGCTGGTAGCGGTAATCGAAGGCCGCGGCGCGCGCGAGGTTGCCGAGCGGGTCGTCGGAGCGGATCTCGAGGCCCGCGTAGTCGCGCCACTTGTCCGGGTAGCCGATCTTGGTCGCGAGCCGGGCGCGCTTCGCCTCGGCCTTCGCCCGCGTCTCGGGGCTCATCCACTCGAGCTCGGTGATGCCGGCGCGGAAGGCCTCCAGCAGGTTGCCGACCCGTTCGAGCATCGCCTGCTTGTGATCCGCCGGGAAGTAGCGCTCGACGTAGACCTGCCCCACGGCCTCGCCGGCCAGCGCGTCGATCGCGCGCACGGCGCGCTTCCACTCCGGCGCCAGCTCCGCGAGGCCGAACACCTCGCGCTGCATGAACTCGAAGTTCGCGCGCTCGAACTCGCTCGACAGCCACGGCGAGGCCTCGTTCAGCGCGTGGTAGCGCAGGTAGTCCTTCCACGCCGCGAGCGGGAACTCGCCGACGATCGCGCCGATCTGCTTCACGTAGCTCGGCTGCGCGGCCATCAGTTCGGGTCGCGCACCGAGGCCCGCGGCGTCGATGTAGCGGGGCCACGCGAAATCGGGCGCGAGCGAGGCCAGCTGCGCGGCCGGCACCATGTTGTAGAGCTTCTTCATGTCGCGGTTCTCTTCGGCCGGCCAGTGCAGCTCGGCCAGCCGCGTCTCGATCGCGAACACCGCGCGCCCCTGTTCCGGCGTACCGCCGAAGCCCCCGAGACCGAGCAGCTTCGCGATGTAGCCGGGATAGGCCGCGCGGATCTTGCGGAACTTCTCGTCGTCGCGCAGGTAGTAGTCGCGGTCCGGCAGCGCGATGCCGCTCTGCCAGATGTACGGCACATAGCGGTCGGCGGCACCGGGGTCCTGCACCACGCCGACCGCGAGCGGCGCGTCGATGCCGAGCAGCTGCGCGGCGCCGAACGCCGCGGCCAGGGACTCGGCCGAGTCGATCGCATCGATGCGCGCCAGCGTGTCCGCGATCGGCGCCACGCCGCGGCCCTCGACCAGCGACTGGTCCGTGAGGCTGGCGAAAAAGTCGCCGATCTTGCGCGCGACCGAGTCCGGCCCGAGATCGCGGCGAGCGGCCATCTCCTCGATGATCGCGCGCTGGCGCGCCTCGCTCCCGGCGCGCAGCTCCGGCACCACGCCCCACCAGGTGCGATCCGGCGGTATCGCGGTGGCGGCGATCCAGCCACCGTTCACCCAGGCGAAGAAGTCGTCCTGCGGCCGCACCGTCGCGTCGAAGCCGCCGCGGTCGATGCCGCTGGCGTTGGTGTAGGGCGAGGCGGCCTCCGCGGCGGGCGCGGCGGGTGCGGCGGGCGCGGCCAACGGGGCAAAGGCGAAGCCGCCGAGCAACACGGCGGCGCAGAGCGAAGGCAGCGAGAAACGGCGTTTCATCGGGGATTCCACTGGGCTTGTTCGGGTACCGGCCGCGCGGCCGGCGTTACGTTGCCGCCTGCGGCGCGGATCATGCGGGGAAGTGCAGGCGGCCGCGCGGGCGGCGCGACGCAACGTCGCCACGGCGCGACGGGAGGCGGCATCGTCATGGTTCCGGGAGCTCCGTGCCGGCGTGCTCGCGCACCACGGCCGGATCGTAGCCGAACGCGGCCAGGAGCTCGCCGAGCAGCAGTGACTCGACGCGCGCACGCGAGACGTCGGTCCCGGCGGGCACCCGATCCGCGATGCGGGTCACGGCCATGCCGGGGTGCCCGCAGGGATTGATGCGGGCGAAGGCGCCGAGATCCGGATCGACGTTCAGGGCCAGCCCGTGAAAGCAGCAACCGCGGCGCACGCGCAGGCCGAGTGCGGCGATCTTCGCGCCATCGACGTAGACGCCCGGCGCGTCGCGACGCGCGACGCCCGCGATGCCGAAGCGGGCGAGCGTCGCGATGATCGCGGCCTCGATGCGATCGACCAGTTCGCGCACGCCGAGGCCGAGCCGGCGCAGGTCCAGCATCAGGTAGGCGACGCACTGCCCCGGCCCGTGCCAGGTCACCTGCCCGCCGCGATCGACGTGGATCACCGGGGTCTCGCCGGGATCGAGCAGGTGCTCGCGCCTGCCGGCCTGCCCGAGCGTGAACACCGCCGGGTGCTGCAGCAGCCAGATGCGGTCCGGGCTGGCGGGCGTGCGCGTGTCGGTGTAGCGCTGCATCGCGCGCCAGGCGCGCGCGTACTCGACCATCGCGAAGCGCCCGACCTCGACCGGGATGCAGTGCCGGGCCGTACCGCTCACAGCACCATGTGCACCCGGCCGGTGCTCTTCAGATCCTCGAACAGCGCCTGCAGCTGCGCCGGCCCGGTGGCGACGATGGTCACCGTGACCGACACGAAGCGGCCGTTCGCGCTGAAGCGCTCGGTGGTGAGCTCGCGCGCGAAGCCGCCGGCGTGACGCTCCACGATGGTCTCGACCACGCAGCGGAAATCGTCCGCGGCATCGCCGACGATCTT
>CAYXJM010000203.1:0-2556 GCA_964465455.1 uncultured Klebsiella sp. | reverse complement strand
CGACCGGGATGCCGCAGCCCGCGGCGAGCTCGAGCACCACGTCGCGCGTGATGCCGCGCAGGATGCGCCGGTCCGCGGGCGCGGTGCGCAGCTCCCCGTCGAGCACCGCGAACACGTTCGACGAGCTCCCCTCGGTGAGCTCGCCGTCGCGCACCAGCAGGGCCTCGGCGGCGCCGCTCTCGAGCGCGCGGCGCCTGAGCAGCAGGTTGCCGAGCAGCGAGGTCGACTTCACGTGGCAGTTGTGCCAGCGCGTGTCCTCGAGCAGCACGGCCGCGATGCCGCGGCGCAGCGCGGCGCGGTCCAGCGCGACCGGCTCGAGCATCACGAACACCGTGGGTGTCAGGCCGGCGAAGCGCGCCGCGTCGCGCCCCGCGTCCGCGCCGCGGCTGACCTGGATGTACAGCGACTGCTCGCCCGGCCCCGCTTGCGCCAGCAGGCGCGCGATGATGGCGTTCCAGCCGGCCTCGTCGTGCGGCGGCGCGATGCCGAGCTCAGCGAGGCTGGCGCCGAGCCGCGCGAGGTGCTGCGCCGGGCGGAACACGCGCCCGCCGTAGACCGGGATGACCTCGTAGGCCGCGTCACCGAACAGGAAGCCGCGGTCGAACGCCGAGACCTTGGCCTCGGCCGCCGCCACGAAGCGGCCGTCCAGGTAGACCGTGTCGTGCATGACGCGCCGTTCAGGCCTGCCCGAAGAGCTTCAGGAAGAACAGCACGAGCGAGTCCCAGAACACGCGGAAGAAGCCGCCCCGCTCGACGCTGTCCAGCGCCGCCAGCGGCTCCTGCAGCACCGGCTCCTCGCCGAGGCTCACCGTCACGCTGCCCACCGCGGTCCCGGCCGCCACGGGCGCCTCGATCGCCTTGTGCGCCTCGTCGACCACGTAGGCCGCCTTGAGCTCGGCGGCGCGGCCGCGCGGCACGGTGACGTAGACGTCGCGGGTGACGCCGAGCCGCACGCTGTCCGCGGCGCCCTTCCAGACCTTCGCGGGCGGATCGCTCAGGCTCTGGCCGGCGCCGAGGACCTTCGGCGTCTCGTAGAAGCGGAAGCCGTAGCCGAGCATCTTGCGGCTCTCCTCCTTGCGCGCGAGCTTGCTGGCCGTACCCAGCACCACCGCGATCAGGCGCATGCCATCGCGCTCGGCCGAGGTGACCAGGCAGTAGCCCGCCTCTTCGGTGTGGCCGGTCTTGATGCCGTCGACCCCGGGCTCGCCGAGCAGCTCGTTGCGGTTCATCTGGCGGATGTTGTTGTAGGTGAAGTACTGCTCGCCGTAGACCGCATAGTCCTGCGGATGGTCGTAGATCATGGCCCTGGCGAGGATCGCGAGATCCCGCGCCGTGGTGTAGTGCTCGGGGTGCGACAGCCCGTGCGAGTTCATGAAGTGCGTGTTCGCGAGCCCGAGCCGCTTGGCCTGCTCGTTCATCATGGCGGCGAAGGAGTCCTCCCCGCCGGCCAGGTGCTCGGCGATCGCCACCGAGGCGTCGTTGCCCGAGGAGATCACCAGTCCGTAGTACAGGTCCTTCAGCGACACGTCGGAGTTGATGTCCACCCACATCAGCGAGGAGCCCGCGAACACCGGATTCTGCGCCCAGGCGTTGTGGCTGATGTGCGCCTTGTCCTCCCACTTGACCTTGCCGAGACGCACCGCTTCCGACAGCACGTAGCCGGTCATCATCTTGGTCAGGCTGGCCGGCGCCATGCGCTCGTCGGCCTGGTGCTCCATGATCACCTTGCCCGACTTCGCGTCCATCAGAACCCAGGCGCGCGCCGCGATCTCGGGCGGCGCCGGGATGATCGGTGCGGCCGGCTGGCCGGCAGACGCCGAGGTTGCATTGGGCGTAGGTTGTTCGGCCGGGGCGGCGCTCGGGGCCTGCGCCGACGCGAACGCCGCCCCGAGGGCGAGCACGACGACGGCAAGACGGGCAAGGACTCTGGTCACTGTGTCTCCGTGGGATTTCAGTCTGCGGGAAGCGCGACGGCGCACGCGCGTCGCTTTCGAAGCGGGGCGCAGTATAACACCGCGCCCCGGGGCGCTACTCGGTGACCACCTGCGCCGAGGCGATGCGGGCCGCCGCGAGGCGGCGCTGCGTATCGTGCAGGGCCGCGGTGCTCTCCAGCGGACCGACGCGCACGCGGTACCAGGGATCCGCGTCCGAGCCGCGGTGGATGAAGACCTCGTGGTCGAGCAGCGTGGCCAGGGTCTTCTGCAGGCTGCGCGCGCCGTCCATGCTGCGGAAGGCGCCGGCCTGCAGGTAGGTCTTGCGCGCCGCCGGCTGCGCCGCGGCGATCCGCGCGTCGCCGGCCGTTTCGCGCCGCTTCGCGACCCACTCGGGGGCGTTCGGATCGAGCACCTCGAGCTCGATCAGGGCAGTGCCCTTGTCCGCGTAGCCGAGCCGGTAGGCCGCCGCGTACGAGAGGTCGAGCACCCGCCCGTCGTGGAAGGGGCCGCGGTCGTTGACGCGCACGACGATCTTGCGCCCGTTCTCGAGGTTGGTGACCCGGACGTACGAGGGGATCGGCAGCGTCTTGTGCGCCGCCGTCATCGTGTAGACGTCGTAGGG
>CAYXJM010000202.1:0-5279 GCA_964465455.1 uncultured Klebsiella sp. | reverse complement strand
GCAGCACCGGCACCTGCTCGGTGATGAACACCATCAGGCGGTCGGGCCAGGCGCGGCGCACGGTGACCTCGTGCACCATCGGCAGCTGCTTCAGGTCGTCGCGGATCCCCGCCAGATCGACCATGAAATAGCCCGTGCCGAGGTGCGGCAGCATGATCTCCTCGACTCGCGCCTTGTCGAGGAAGCGGAAATCCCCGTTCACCGTCACCTGCTTGATCGGCACATTGGCGACCTCGCGCAGCGCACTGAAGCCCATCTCCCCGGCAGCCAGCAGCAACGCCACGATCAGCGCCGGCACCAGCCATGCCGCGCGCGCGGCGCGCGGCTGCGCGCCACGGCGGGTCGCGCCGCGACGCGAGCCCGAGTGGCCCGACATGCGCAGCAGCAGCGCGCTCACCCGGGGACTCCGCCGCGAGCGCCGCCCGCGAGGCTGGCGCTGAAGATGCGAACCACCAGGTCGTCGAATTCGATGCCCACGGCACGCGCCGCCATCGGCACCAGGCTGTGGCTGGTCATGCCCGGCGCGGTGTTCACCTCGAGCACCAGGAATTCGCCGCTGGCGGCATCGCGCATCACGTCGACGCGCCCCCAACCCCTGCAGCCGAGGCTGTCGAAGGCGCGCGCCGCAAGCGCCGCCAGCTCGGCCTCGTCGCGCGCGTCGAGACCCGAGGGACAGAGGTAGCGCGTGGTATCCAGCTGGTACTTCGCCTCGTAGTCGTAGAAGGTGCGCGGCGTCTCGAGCCGGATCGACGGCAGGATCTCGCCGTCGACGATCGCGACCGTGTACTCGGGCCCCATGACGCGGCGCTCGACCAGCACGCAGCTGTCGTAGCGGCTCGCCAGCGCGACGGCCCGGCCCAGTTCCGCGGCGCCGTCGACCGGGGTGATGCCGATGCTCGAGCCCTCGCTGGCGGGCTTCACGATCAGGCGGGGACCGAGGCGCGCGGCCAGCGCGGCGTAATCGGCCGCGGCGTCCGCCACGGCAAAGTCGGGCGTCGCGATCCCCTCGGCCTGCCAGAAGCGCTTGCAGCGCAGCTTGTCCATTGCGAGCGCGCAGGCCAGCACGCCGCTGCCGGTGTAGCTGATGCCGAGCGTCTGCAACGCGCCCTGCATCGTGCCGTCCTCGCCGCCGCGGCCGTGCAGCGCGATGAACACGTG
Organism: uncultured Klebsiella sp.; assembly: GCA_964465455.1. GTDB lineage: Bacteria > Pseudomonadota > Gammaproteobacteria > Pseudomonadales > UBA5518 > UBA5518. The sequence continues at coordinate 4,121 of CAYXJM010000202.1, read as the reverse complement.
CGCCACCCCCGCGCCGGCGAGGCGGCCGAGCACGTCGGCGCCGGCATCGATCGCGAGCACGCCGTCCAGGCGGCGCGACAGCGCCGCGTGCACCGCGCGCCCGGACTCGAGCGACACCTCGCGCTCGGCCGAGCTGCCGCCCATCAGCACGGCCACCGGCCCGCGCAGCGCCGCCCTGTCGATCTCGAAACGCCTCATCTGCGCACGTCTCCCTCGCTCGCCCGCGCCAGCAGTTCGGAAACCAGCTTGCCCACGCTGCCCGCGCCCTGCAGCAGCAGGAAGTCGCCGGGCTGCAGCACCGTGTCGAGGACGTCGGTCGCGTCGCGCACGTCCTCGACGAAAATCGGGTCCAGCTTGCCGCGCTGGCGGATGCTGCGGCTCAGGCTGCGCCCGTCGGCGCCGGGAATCGGGTCCTCGCCGGCGGCGTAAACGTCCAGCAGCACCAGCACGTCGACCTGCGACAGCACGCGCACGAAGTCCTCGTAGAGCTCGCGCGTGCGCGAGTAGCGGTGCGGCTGGTACACCATCACCAGGCGGCGCCCGGGCCAGCCCGCGCGCACGGCGGCGAGGTTCGCCGCGACCTCGGTGGGGTGGTGCCCGTAGTCGTCGACCAGCAGGAAACTGCCGCCTGCGCACGGCTGCTCGCCGTGGTTCTCGAAGCGCCGCCCGACGCCCTGGAAGCCCGCGATGCCGCGCACGATCGCCCCGTCCGCGATGCCTTCGTCGCTGGCCACCGCCACGGCAGCCGTCGCGTTCAGCGCGTAGTGGCGCCCCGGCAGGCCGAGCTGCAGCCTGAGCGGCTCGCGCCCGCCGGGGCGGTTCACCGTGAACGCGGACCTGCCCTCGTGCTGGCTGAAATCGCGGAGCCGGTAGTCCGCCTGCTCCGACTCGCCGTAAGTGACCACGTGGCGCGTGACGTCGGGAACGATCGACGCCACCGCGGGATCGTCCACGCACAGCACGCTCAGGCCGTAGAACGGCAGGTTGTGCAGGAACTCGACGTAGGTGCGCTTCAGCCGCTCGAAGTCGCCGCCGTAGGTGCCCATGTGATCGGCATCGATGTTGGTGACCACGGCGACCATCGGCTGCAGGTGCAGGAACGACGCGTCGCTCTCGTCGGCCTCGACGATCAGGTAGCGGCTGTCGCCGAGCCGCGCGTTCGCCTGCACGGCGTTCACGCGCCCGCCTATCACGAAGGTCGGATCGAGCCCGGCCTCGGCGAAGATCGCCGCGATGAGGCTCGTGGTCGTGGTCTTGCCGTGCGTGCCGGCCACCGCGATGCCGTGACGGAAGCGCATGATCTCGGCGAGCATCTCGGCGCGCGGCACCACGGGGATGCGGCGTTCGCGCGCGGCGGCGACCTCGACGTTCTCGGCGGTGACGGCGCTCGAGGCGACCACGACGTCGGCGCCCGCGATGTTCTCGGCCCGATGCCCCAGGTGCACCGCGACGCCCAGGCCGCGCAGGCGTTCCAGCACCGGCGAGGCCGCGGCGTCCGAGCCCGACACGTGGTAGCCCTGGTTGCACAGCACTTCCGCGATGCCGCACATGCCCGCGCCGCCGATGCCGACGAAATGGATGTGACCGATGCGGCGCATCTCCGGCACCGGCGCATACCTGAGCTCCGTCATCGCGCCACCTCCAGGCAGTTGGCCGCGACCGTCTCGGCGGCCTGCGGCATCGCCAGCGCGCGGGCGCGCACGGCCATCGCCGTCAATTCCCCGCGCGCCGCGGACCAGCGCGCGAGCTGCGCCGCGAGCCACTCGGGCGTGAACGCCGCCTGCGCTACCGCGAGCGCGGCACCCGCGTCGGCGAGCCAGCGCGCGTTCAGGCTCTGGTGGTCGTCGATCGCGGTCGGCAGCGGCACCAGGATCGCTGCCAGTCCGGCTGCGGCGAGTTCGCTCACCGTGAGCGCGCCCGCGCGACACACCACCACGTCGGCCCACGCGTAGGCCGCGACCATGTCGTCGATGAACGCCGTGGTGCGCGCCGCGACGTCGCGCTCGCGATAGCGTTCGCGACAGGCCTCGAGCTCGCGTGCGCCGCCCTGGTGCCAGACCTCGGGGCGCTCGCCCGCGGGCAACAGCGCCAGCGCCGCGGGCAGGGTCTCGTTCAGCACGCGCGCGCCCTGGCTGCCGCCGATGACCAGCACGCGCAGCGGCCCGGCGCGCGCGGCCAGCCGCTCGGCGGGCGCGGCGATCGCGGCGATCGCCGCGCGCACCGGGTTGCCGGCGAGGCGCGCGCGCGGATGGTTCGCGAACGGTCCCGGCAGGCCGAGCAGGATGCGCGTGGCCACGCGCGCGAGCAGCCGGTTGGTGGTGCCCGCGACGGCGTTCTGCTCGTGCACCACCACCGGCACGCGCAGCAGCCAGGCCGCGATGCCGCCGGGCCCGGCCACGAAGCCGCCGGTGCCGAGCATGCAGGCCGGCCGCAGCTTGAGCACCACGAGCAGCGCATGGGCGATCGCCAGCACGAGCAGCAGCGGCGCCAGCAGCTGCTGCCAGCGGCTCTTGCCGCGCACCCCGCTCACGCGCAGGTAGGAAATCGGTATGCCGGCGGCCGGCACCAGTCGCGACTCCATGCCGGCGCGCGTGCCGAGCCAGTGCACGCGCGCGCCGCGGGCCACGAGCGCGGCCGCCGCGGCGAGGCCCGGGAACACGTGTCCGCCGGTGCCGCCGCCGGTGATCAGCACGAGGGGGGAACGCTCAGGCATGGCGCAGCCTCCAGGGTGCCGTCGCCGCCACGGGCGCACCGCGCAGCTCCACCTCGATGCGCAGGATCAGCCCCATCATGGCGAACAGGATCAGCAGGCTGCTGCCGCCGTAGCTCAGGAAGGGCAGCGTGAGGCCCTTGGTGGGCAACAGTCCGGCGTTCACGCCGATGTTGATGAACACCTGCGCCGCGAGCAGCAGCGCCACCCCGAAGCACACGTGTGCGGAGAAGAGCTGCTGCCTCTGCACGGCGTTGCGGCCGATCCACAGGATGCGCGCGATCAGCGCCGCGAACAGCGCGATGAAGGCCACGCAGCCGAGCAGCCCCAGCTCCTCGGCGATGATCGCGAACACGAAGTCGGTGTGCGCCTCCGGCAGGTAGAACAGCTTCTGCACGCTGTTGCCGAGTCCCACGCCGAGCACCTCGCCGCGGCCGAAGGCGATCAGCGCCTGCGTCAGCTGGTAACCGCTCGAGAACTGGTCGGACCACGGGTCGAGGAAGGTGATCAGCCGCTGCAGCCGGTAAGGCGACCACACCGCCATCACGCCGGCGCCGACCAGCGCGAGCGCCATCAGCACGACGAACGGCAGCAAGCGCGCGCCGCCGAGGAACAGCATCGCCATCGAGGCGCCGGCGATCACCACCGCGGCGCCGAAATCCGGCTCGAGCAGCAGCAGCCCGACCACGGCCCCGAGAAGGCCCAGCGGCCTCAGCATGCCGGACCAGCTGTTCTGCAGCTCGCGCTGCCGGCGCGTCATGTAGCCCGCCAGGTACACCACGAAGAACAGCTTCATCAGTTCCGAGGGCTGCAGGTTCACCGGCCCGAAGCCGATCCAGCGCGTCGCGCCGTTCACCTCGCGCCCGATTCCCGGCACGAGCAGCAGGGCGAGGATCGCCATACCCGCCACCAGCAGCGCCGGCCCGGCGTTCTCCCACACCTTCACCGGCAGCTGCAGCGTGACGTACAGCGAGCCGGCCCCGAGCAGCAGGTAAATGCCGTGGCGGATGATGTGATAGAAGGGGTTGCCGTACTGCTCGGCCGCGTAGTCCATCGATGCCGAGCCCATCATCACGAAACCGGCCGCGGAGAGTCCCGCGATCAGCGCGAGCATCACGTGGTCGAGGTTGCGTCGCTTGCGCATCAGTACCGCTTCGGTCTGCGTCATTCCCATTTCAGCCCGCCTCCGCGCCGGCAAGCGCGCGCACCGCGCGGGCGAACGCGTCGCCGCGCTCCTCGTAGTTGCGGAACATGTCGAAGCTGGCGCAGGCGGGCGACAGCAGCACCGTGTCGCCGGGTTGCGCCAGCGCCCGCGCCCGCGCCACCGCCTCGTCCATGTCCGCGGCGCGCTCGAGCGCCGCGGCGCGCGCCAGCGCGCCGGCCAGCAGCCCGGCGGAACTGCCGATCAGCA
>CAYXJM010000201.1:0-5287 GCA_964465455.1 uncultured Klebsiella sp. | reverse complement strand
TCAGCCACGGCTTCAGCGCCAGGTCCAGGCCTTCCTCCAGGAAGCTCTGGTTGTCCAGCACGTTCTTCTCGCGCGTCCAGCGCGGCGTGGAGGGCTTGAGGTTGAGGTACTCCGTTACCTCGATGCCACCGGCGCCGTTGAACAGCCGCTGCAGCTTGAGGTCGAAAACGTTCACGTAGAGCCCGACGGCGTCTACGCCCTGCACCCAGTCGAAGTCCGCGGGCACGCCCTCGCCGCCGCGGCTGCTGGGGCGGCGGCTCACGCCGAGGAAGTGCGCCTGGTGGTTGCCGCTCGGCGAGAAATAGACCTGCATTTCCTCGAGGTTCGTGAACACGATGGCCTGCACGCGGCCCTCGGCCGCGAGCGCGTTGACGGTCTCGCTGAGCACGTACTGGAACACGGTTTCGTTCAGCCGGCCGGTGCCGGGGTTGTAGGGCTCGCCCCACTTGCGCACGCCGTCCTTCCACGCGGTCTCGAACAGCTGCGACGGCAGGACCTCGTAGCCGGCCGCCTCGAGACGCTTGGCGACCATGCGGTCGATGCGCGCCTCGTGCTCGGCGAGGTAGTTGCGGCTCGGCTTGCCGAAGTTGACCGGCGCGATCACGAGCCGGCCGAATTGCGTCTTGTCGGCGAGGCGCGCATCGTAGGTGGCCTGGTAGGCGGTGCCGCCGCCCGCAGCGTCACCGCCCGGTGTGCCGGCGCAGGCGGCAAGACACAGGGCCGTGAGGATCAGAAGGAGCGCGCGCATCGGGAATACCTCGTTGGGCGGGGTGCGCGCGGATTCTAGCAACGGCTATTGCCAATGAGAACCGCGCTGTGCTCCCATCCGGACGCCATGCGACACCCGGGACGGAGCGCACGTTGAGCGAACTGCTGCACTGCCAGATCCACGGCACCGCGGAACGCGCGGTGGTCCTGCTGCACGGCCTGTTCGGCCTGTCGGCCAATCTCGGCCCGCTGGGGCGGGAACTGGCGCGCGACTACCGCGTGCTGGTGCCGGACCTGCGCAATCACGGCCGCTCGTTCCATGCGCCCGGCATGGACTATGCGCTGATGGCCGCGGACGTGCTGCGCCTGATGGACGCCCACGGTATCGCGAGCGCGGCGCTGATCGGGCACTCCATGGGCGGCAAGGTGGCGATGCAGGCCGCGCTCGACCAGCCCGGTCGCATCGAGCGCGTGATCGTCGGCGACATCGCGCCGATCGACTACGCGCCGCACCACGGCAGCCTGTTCGCGGCGCTGCGCGAGGCGGCGGCGGACACGCTGGCGGACCGCCGCGCTACGCAGCGCATCCTCGAGCGCCACGTCGCCGAGCCGGGCGTGGTCGCGTTCATGCTGATGAACCGCGCCCAGCACGCGGACCGCAGCTGGCACTGGCGCTTCGATCTCGATGCGATCGAGCGGGGCTATGCCGACATACTCGCGGCGCCCCGCGGCGCGCAGCCCTACGAAGGGCCCGTGCTCTTCATCAAGGGGGAGCATTCCGAGTACATCCTGCCGTCGGCCAACGAGCCGACGCGCGCGCTGTTCCCGCGCGCGCGGCTCAAGGTGATCGCGGGCGCGGGGCACTGGCTGCACGCGGAGAAGCCCGCGATCTTCCTGCGCCTCGCGCGCGAATTCCTCGCCGCTACTTCTTGATCTGGCCGTCCAGCATCTTCGCGAGTTTCGGCCCGAACGGCGGCAGGGTGCCGGCGAGTTTCGAGAGGTTCAGCCTGCCGTCGCGGTACACCGCCTTGGCGTGGCTGAAGGTGCGGAAGCCGTCGCGGCCGTGGTAGTGGCCCATGCCGCTCGCGCCGACGCCCCCGAAGGGCAGGTCGTCGCACGCGAAGTGCATCATCACGTTGTTGACGCTGACGCCGCCCGAGGTGGTCTCGCGCAGCACGCGCTCGCGCTCGGCCTCGTCCTTGCCGAACCAGTACAGCGCCAGCGGCCGCGCGCGGGCGTTGATGAAGGCGATGCAGTCGCCGAGCTCGCGGTAGGTCCTGACAACCAGCACCGGTCCGAAGATCTCCTCCTGCATCACCTTCAGCCGCTCGTCCGGGTTCACCACGATGTGCAGCGGGATCTTGTGCCGCGCGCGGTCGGAGAAATCCTCCCGCCCGGGGTTCAGCTCGATGATGCGGGCGCCGGCTTCGCGCGCCTCGGCAATGTAGCCGAGCACGCGCTCGTAGTGGCGCTCGTTGATCATCGCGTTGTAGTCGGGGTTCAGCACGGTGGTCGGGTATTGCGCCGCGAAGTGCTTGCGGCAGCCGTCGAGGAAGACCTCGAGCCGCGAGTCGGGCACGAAGACGTAGTCGGGCGCGATGCAGAGCTGCCCGGCGTTCTGCGCCTTGCCGGTGACGAGCTTGTCGGCGGCTTCGTCGATGTCGGCGCTCGCGCTCACGATGACCGGCGACTTGCCGCCGAGCTCGAGGGTCACCGGCGTCAGGTTCTCGGCCGCGGCGCGCATCACCATCCGTCCGATCGACGTCGCGCCCGTGAACAGCAGGTGGTCGAAGGGCAGCGACGCGAACGCGGCGCCGACCTCGGGTCCGCCGGTGATCACGGCGATCTCCGTGGGGTCGAAATAGCGCCCGATCAGTTCGCGCGTGAGCTCCGACGTGTGCGGCGTGAACTCCGAGGGCTTGATCATCACGCGGTTGCCGGCCCCCAGCATGTCGCCCATGGGGCTGAAGACCATGCCGACCGGGATGTTCCACGGCGTCATGTTTCCGACCACCCCCTTCGGCTGGTGGTAGACGAACGCGCGCGCGCCGAACAGGTTCATCGGCACCGGTGCGCGGCGCCGCTCGGGCTTCATCCACGCCTTCAGGTGCTTCTTCACGTTCTTGAGGTTGCCCACCGACGTCATGATCTCGGCCATGCGCGTGATGTAGGGCGAGCGGCAGCCGTAGTCGGCCGACAGTGCCTCGCAGATCGCCTTCTGGTTGTCGACCAGCAGCGCGATGCAGCGCTCGATGCGGTCGATCCGCGTGCCGTATTCCGGAAAGCCCTCGGCGCGGAACGCCTTGCGCTGGAGCTCGAGCGTCTCCAGCATCGCGGCGCGCGCGTCGATCACGGCGCCGGCCTGTGCTGCGGTGGTGGTCATGTCATCGCTCCTTGTGCTGAAGGTGTGAGGTCTGGGTCGCGGGTGTGATTCGTCGCTGGCCTGTCGCTGCGGTCGGCGCAACGGGGCCCGCGGCAAGTACGTCCCTGTAGGCTCTGGCGCCGCATCCCTGCGGCGCACGGCCCCTCATGCGCCGACCCGCAGTGCCAGGCCGCTCGGAAAGGCTTGTGCGGGACCGGTGATTCGAGACCCGGAGAACTGCCAGGCCTGCGCCGTGCGGTGCCGGCGTGCTGCGGCGAACCGTGTGTCGCCCGGACGGCGACACGCGAGCCTACAGGGACGTATTCACGGCGTGTTCGCGGCGGCACGCCGGCACCGCGCGGCGCGCAGCGCGGCTCCACCGGATCGGGCGCCGGCTGCAACATCACGCCTCGTCCTCGATCAGCATCTCCGCGCACCTGATGCCGATCACGATGCAGAGCGCGTTGGTGTTGCCGCTCAGGATGTTCGGGATGACCGACGCGTCGGCGACGCGCAGGCCCTCGAGGCCGTGCACGCGCAGGCGGTGGTCGACCACGGCGTCCTCGCCGGACCCCATCGCGCAGCTGCCTACGGGGTGGTAGACCGACTCGGCGTCGCGGCGGATGAACTCGAGGATCTGCTCGTCGCTCGTGCAGCTGGCGCCGGGGCGCAACTCGGCGTCGCGGTAGCCGTCGAAGACGCTCGAGGCGAAGATCTCGCGCACGCGCTTCACGGCGTCGATCATCGCGCGCTTGTCCGCGTCGGTCGCGAGGTAGTTCGCGCGGATCGCCGGCGGATAGTCGGGGAACGGCGTGCGCACGTGCACGCTGCCGCGGCTGGTCGGACGCAGGTTGCAGACGGTCGCCGTCGTGCCCGGGATCGTCGTCAGGTTGCCGCGCGCGTTCAGCCGGCCCGCGGCCGGCGTGAAGTGGATCTGCGCGTTCGGGCGCGACACCTCGCCGGAGGTGCGGAAGAACGCGCCCGCCTGGCACGCCGGATGGATCAGCAGGCCCTCGCGCTTCAGCGCGTAGCGCAGCAGGTTGCGCGCGAGCCCGAGCGGCGCGGTCTCCTCGGCGAAGGTCTTCAGGTTGCGCAGGCCCTGCTGCACGTTGACGGTCAGGTGGTCCTGCAGGTTCTCGCCCACGCCGGGCAGCGCGTGGCGCGTCGCGATGCCGAGCGGGCCCAGCACGTCGGGGTTGCCGATGCCGGAGAGTTCCAGCAGCTGCGGGCTGTTGATCGCGCCGCCGCAGAGGATCACCGACCTGCGCGCCGCCACCCGCAGCACCTTGCCCTTCTGCCGGTACTGCACGCCGGTGACGCGCTCCCCGTCGAGCAGCAGCGTCTCGGCCAGCGCGTGGGTCTGCAGTTCCAGGTTCGCGCGCTGCAGCGCCGGCTTCAGGAAGGCGGTCGCCGAGGTCTGGCGCCGCCCGTTGCGCACGTTGACCTGGTAGCGCCCGATGCCTTCCTGCACGGGGCCGTTGAAATCGGTGTTGTAGGGCAGGCCGGTGCTCACGCCGGCCTGGATGAACAAATCGGTGCAGTCGAGCGGCGGACCGACCTCGTCGACCCACAGCCCGCCGCCGCTGCCGTGCAGCTCGTCGGCACCGCGCGTGTTGTGCTCGCTCGCCTTGAAGCAGGGCAGGAGCTCGTCGAAGGACCAGCCGGGATTGCCGGCCGCGGCCCACTCGTCGTAGTCCTCGCGCTGGCCGCGGATATAGACCATGCCGTTGATCGCGCTCGAGCCGCCGAGCACCCTGCCGCGCGGCCAGGAGATCTTGCGGTAATTCAGCTCGGGCTCCGGCTCGGTCTTGTAGCACCAGTTGACGCTCCGGTCCTGCATCAGGAAGGCGAAGCCGAGCGGGATGTGGATCATCGGATGGCGGTCGGGCGGACCGGCCTCGAGCAGCAGCACGCGCCGGCTGGCTTCGCGGCTGAGGCGCGAGGCCAGCGCGCAGCCGGCGGAGCCTGCGCCGATGATGACGTAGTCGTAGCTGGCGTCGATGCCACGCGGGGTACTGCTCAAGGCCGTGCGCTCCGGTACTGCGTAGGCGCTGATTTTCCGCGATCAGCATGCCGCGGTGGGATTACGCTTTGGTAAGTGCCGCTGGCGCGAGGGCGGTTCTTTGTGGTGTCATGCCTGTTTCGGGCGCGATCCGGTCGTGACGGCCGCCGCGACCGCCGGGAACGGAGATCCGACATGGCAGGGGCCAGCCTGCT
>CAYXJM010000200.1:0-5294 GCA_964465455.1 uncultured Klebsiella sp. | reverse complement strand
TCCTCGATGTCGCCGCGCGTGATCGGCTGGCGGTAGGCGATGATCGCCAGCGTCTCGAGCATCGCGCGCGAATAGCGCGCGGGCTTCTCCTCCCACAGCCGCGCGATCCACGGCGCGAGCTCCTGGCGCACCTGCAGGCGGTAGCCGCTCGCCACCTCGCGGACCTCGAAGCCGCGGCCCTCGCAATCGGCGCGCAGCGCCTGCATCGCCTCGGCGAGCTCCTCCAGGGCGGGGCGGTCGGTGAGGTCGAACAGGTCCGCCAGCTCGTCCAGGGTGAGCGGGCGGCCCGCCGCGAGCAGCGCCCCCTCAATGATCTGCTTCAACTGCATCCTGCCCCCGCGGTTTCACGTGAATGGGTCCGAATGGCTCCGACTGCACCATCTCGATCAGCGCTTCCTTGATCAGCTCCATGATCGCGAGGAAGGTCACGACCACGCCCATGCGCCCCTCCTCCACCCGGAACAGGCTCACGAAGGGCACGAACTGCGGCGTCTGCAGGCGGCTCAGGATCTCGGTCATGCGCTCGCGCGTCGACAGCCGCTCCATCTGCACGTGGTGGCTCACGTTCATCGACGCGCGCCGCGCCACCTCGGCGAAGGCGAGCAGCAGCTCGCGCAGCTCGACCTGCGGCTGCGGGCGCTCGCGCCGCAGCTCCGGCGGCTCGGCGGCGGCCACGAACACGTCGCGCTCCAGCCGCGGCAGCGCGTCGATGTCCTCTGCCGCCTGCTTGAACTGCTCGTATTCCTGCAGGCGACGGATCAGGTCGGCGCGCGGGTCGACCTCCTCCTCGGCGGCGCTCTGCTGGCGCGGCAGCAGCATGCGCGACTTGATCTCTGCCAGCATCGCCGACATCACGAGGTATTCGGCCGCGAGCTCGAACTGCATCGAGTCCATCAGCTCGACGTACTGCATGTACTGCTCGGTGATCTGCGCGACGTTGATCTCGAGGATGTCGAGGTTCTGGCGCCGGATCAGGTACAGCAGCAGGTCGAGCGGTCCCTCGAAGGCCTCGAGGAACACCTCGAGCGCCTCGGGCGGGATGTAGAGATCCTTCGGCAGCACCGTGAGCGGCTTGCCGTGCACGAAGGCGAGCGGCAGTTCCTGCTGCTCGCCCACTGCCGTTTCCGGGGCGTCCGGCCGCGCGGCGGGTTGCGTATCGATTGGCTCCGGCACCCTGACTCCAGTCGCTGGCGCCGGCGGGCGGTGCCGCGGCGCGTTCCGAAAAGGGGGCGGATTATAGCCGGCCGGTCACCCTGCGCCCACCTCCGGCTATTCGAAGGCGCTGGCGTCGCCCTTGCCGCGGCGCGCGATCACCGGCGTGCCGCCCGCGAGATCGATCACGGTGGTGGGCTCGAGGCCGCAGCCGCCGCCGTCGATGATCAGGTCCACCGCGTGCCCGAGGCGCTCGCGCATGTCCTCGGGGTCGGTCATCGGCAGTTCCTCGCCCGGCAGCGTCAGCGTGACGCTCATGATCGGCTCGTCGAGCAGTTCCAGCAGTCCCAGCGCGATCGCGTTGTCCGGCACGCGCATGCCGATGGTCTTGCGCTTGGGGTGCATCAGGCGGCGCGGGACCTCCGCGGTCGCGCGCAGGATGAAGGTGTAGGGACCCGGCGTGTGCGTGCGCAGCAGCCGGTAGCTCACGTTGTCGACGATCGCGTAGGTCGAGAGCTCGGAGAGATCACGGCACATCAGCGTGAAATTGTGCTTCTCGTCGAGGCGGCGGATCGCGCGGATCCGGTCGAGCGCGGCCTTGTCGCCGATGTGGCAGCCGAGCGCGTAGGCGGAGTCGGTCGGGTAGATGATGACGGCGCCGGCGCGCAAGCGGTCGACGACCTGCTGCAGCAGCCGCTTCTGGGGGTTCTCGGGGTGAATCTGCAGGAAAATGCTCACCGCGCCGGTTCCGTGTTCAGGCCCTTGTCGTGCCCGCTCCGGGAAGACCCGGGGGCGCGGCGAGTGTAATTGCGCCGCGCGGGGCGATCAAATCCAGTCTGCCCAGACCGGCTCGAGCCCGGCGGGGAGCGGCGGGATGCGTGCCGCCACGTTCCAGCCGCCCGTGGCGTGGAAGTCGCTCCCGGCCGAGGCGCGCAGGCCCGCCTCGCGCGTCAGCTGCGCCACCAGCGCCATGTCCGCCGCCGCGAGGCCCGGCAGCGCCACCTCCACCGCGTCGCCGCCGCAGTCGCGGAAGCGGCCGATCAGCGCGCGCAGCTTGCTGCGCGTCGGCTTGTAGGCCAGCGGGTGCGCCAGCACCGCTCGCCCGCCGGCGGCGCGGATCCAGCCCGTGACCTCCTCGAGACCCGGCCACTCCATGCGGCAGGCGGCCGGCTTGCCCTTGCCGAGGTAGCGATGGAAGGCCTCCTCCGGCGTGCGCACGCGTCCGCTGGCCACGAGGAAGCGCGCGAAGTGCGGCCGGCCGAGCCCCGCGCCGGCCGCCTCGCGCTCGGCGCCGGCGAGCGCGCCGCGCACGCCGAGGTACTCGAGCCGCGCCGCGATCCGCTCGGCCCGCGCGCGTCGCCGCGCCTGCTGCGAGGCGATGCCCTCGCGGATCGCCGGGTGCGCGGGGTCGAAGCCCAGTCCCACCACGTGGATCTCGCGACCGGAGGCATCCACCGAGAACTCGATGCCCGGCAGCAGGCGCGGCAGCCCGGGAACCGGCGCGGCCATCGCCGCGATCCGGTCCCAGCCGTCCAGCGTGTCGTGGTCGGTGAATGCCGTGAGTCCCACGCCGGCGGCCGCCTGCATCTCCAGCAGCGCGAGCGGCGCGAGTTCGCCGTCGGAGGCGCTGGTGTGGGTGTGCAGATCGACGAGCAAGGGAAAAAGCCTGTGTGGAAAGCGCTGCGGGGGCGATAGAATAGCGGCAATCGCGGCCCGGTGCCGCGGCAAATATTCCAGCGGCGCGCCGATGCCGCGCCCGACACGGCCCCTGACCCATGAAGCAATTCGCCGAGCTGATCCCCGTCGTGCTGTTCTTCGTCGTCTACCAGCTGGACGGTCGGACGCTGGCGCTCGGCGGCTGGGAATACCGCTTCGACGGCATCTACTCGGCGACCGCGGTGCTGATGATCGCCACGGTGGCGCAGCTGGTCCTGACCCGCCTCGTCAGCGGACACGTCGAGAAGCGGCTGCTGCTGCTCACCGGCGTCGTCTGCGCCTTCGGTGCCGCCACGCTGCTGCTGCACAACCAGCTTTTCATCCAGTGGAAGCCGACCATCTTCAACTGGGCGCTGGCGGTCGGCTTCGTCGCCACCCATGCCCTGACCGGCAAGACCGTGATGGAGCGCGCGATCGGCGGCCAGCTGAGCCTGCCCGCGGTCGCCTGGCGCAAGCTGAACAGCCTCTGGGTCGCCAATTTCGTGGTCGTCGGGGCGCTGAACCTGTTCGTGGCCTACCGCTTCAGCGAGGCGGCGTGGGTGAGCTACAAGCTCTACAGCTCGATCGGCTTCACGCTGCTGGTCACGGCGCTCACCGTGGCCCTGATCATGCCGCATATAAAGGATGGCGAGGAACCGCCGGCCGGCGCCGGCTGACCCGCCCGCAACGGAGCACCTGCATGCTGTATTACGCCATCATCGCCGAGGACGCCGAAGGGTCGCTCGAGCGGCGCCTCGCGGCGCGGCCCGATCACCTCGCGCGGCTCGTGCAGCTGCGCGACGAGGGCCGGCTGCTGCTGGCCGGCCCGCACCCGGCCCTCGACTGCGAGGATCCCGGCGCCGCCGGCTTCACCGGCAGCCTCGTGGTCGCCCGCTTCGACTCCCTCGCCGCGGCCGAAGCGTGGGCCGCGGACGACCCCTTCGTGCACGCCGGCGTCTACGCCCGCGTGACCGTCAAGCCGTTCCGCAGGGTGCTGCCCTGAAGCGCGTCGACCACGCCGCGTGCCGGCGCATTTGACATCGGATTAATCGCAACTAGATTAATGGCTTATTGCAGTTTTTGAACCCATCATCAGAGCTTTCCGCCATGTTCGCCAGACTCGCCGGCACGTTGCTGCTCAGCAGCGCCCTGATCATGTCCGTTCAGGCGCAGGAACAGCGCTACGTCGACGACACCCGCGCGGTGCCGTTGCGCGAGAGTGCCGGCGCGGAACAGAGGACCGTGCACGACGGCGTGCCCACGGGCACCCCCGTGATCGTGGTGCAGGACCAGCGCGACACCGGCTGGACCCTGGTGCGTACGCGCGACGGCATCGAGGGCTGGATACCGAGCCGCTACCTGAAGCGCGAGCCCGGGGCACGCTACCAGGTGGTGAACGCGCTGCGCACGCTGGGCCAGCCCGACGACGGCAGCGTGACGCTGTCGGCCGCGATCGAGCAGTCGCGCAAGGAGCTGGCCGACACCGTGGCGGCGCGCGACGCGCTGCAGGCCGAGCTCGCCGAGCTGAAGCAGGTCTCCAGCAATGCCACGCAGCTCGACGCCAGCAACCGCGAGCTGAGCGAGCAGGTGCACGTGCTGAAGAACCGCATCGGCGTGCTCGAGGCCGACAACCAGCGCCTGCGCGACGACTCCTGGCAGAAATGGTTCATCAACGGCGTCTGGGCGACCGGCGTCGGCGGGCTGCTGACGCTGCTGCTGCCGCGGCTGATCCCGCGGCGCAAGCGCCGCTCGGAATGGGTCTGAGTCACACCTGCAGGGAACGAATGACGACATGATCACAAGACTGCTCGCCGTGCTCGCCGTGCTGGGCGGCGTCCTCGCCCTGGTGTTCACCTCGTCGCCGGCGCAGACCGACGCCGACGCCAACCCGCAGGTGCGCATCCACACCAATGCCGGCGACATCACCGTCGAGCTCTACCCCGACGAGGCGCCGCTCACCGTCGCGAACTTCCTGTCCTACGTCGACAGCGGCTTCTACGCCGGCACCGTGTTCCACCGCGTGATCCCCAACTTCATGATCCAGGGCGGCGGCTTCACGCAGGATCTGGCCGAGAAGCCGGCCAGCGACGCGGTGAAGAACGAGTCGCGCAACCACCTGCACAACGAGCGCGGCACCATCGCGATGGCGCGCACCGACGACCCCGACAGCGCGACGGCGCAGTTCTTCATCAACGTGCGCGCGAACCTGACGCTCGACTTCAACTACGTCACGCGCAAGCCCGGCTACACGGTCTTCGGCCGCGTGATCGAGGGCATGGACGTGGTCGACGGCATCTCGCTGGTCAACACGGCGACCCGGGGCCACCTCGACGACGTGCCCGTCAACCCGATCGTGATCGAATCGATCCAGCGCGTCGAATGAGCATCTGCCTGTCGGTCAACCTGAACAAGATCGCGCTGATCCGCAACTCCCGCGCCGGCGACTA
>CAYXJM010000199.1:0-5300 GCA_964465455.1 uncultured Klebsiella sp. | reverse complement strand
AGCCGGTCTCGGACGAGGAATGGAAGACGCTCAGCGAGAAGGCCGCCGACGAGGCCGCGCGCAGCGCCGACCAGGGCCGGATCAACACCCACTGAGCCGCGTCCCGCGGCTTGACCGTGAAGGGCGCGGGTAGTGTAAACTCCTCGGCCCTTCACGCCGTCGCCAGTGCGGTGCGTACAAGAATCAACGCTGACTAATCAAGGACATCTCTGTGAACAAAGCTGAACTGATCGACCTGATTGCGGACAAGGCGGACATCTCCAAGGCGTCCGCCGCGCGTGCCCTCGATGCGGCGCTGGAAGGCATCGTTTCCGCGCTTCGCGGGGGCGATCAGGTTGCTCTCGTCGGCTTCGGCACCTTCTCGGTGAAGGAGCGCGCCGCGCGCCAGGGGCGCAACCCGCAGACCGGCGAGACGATGCTCATCGCGGCCAGCCGCAACGCGACGTTCAAGCCCGGCAAGGCACTGAAGGACGCGGTCGGCTGAGCCAGCCGTCGCGCCTCCGCCCGAACGCGCTCCCTGCGGGCACTCGCCCGGGAGCAGCCGCCGGGATCCGCCGCTTCCCAGCCCCCACCCTTCCGCCGCGCGCGCCGAGGACAGCTACGTAGCCATGCTGCAGTCAATCCGGGACAGACTCGAAGGAACGCTCGCGAAGATCATCCTCGCGCTGATCGTGATCCCGTTCGCGGTCTTCGGCATCGATGCCTTCTTCAAGGGCGGCGTGCCCGAGGTCGCGCGGGTCAACGGCGAGGCGGTGACCGAGCCGGAGCTCGCCCGGGGCATCGATCTCGAGCGCCGCCGGCTGCTCGCGCAGATGAAGGACAACGTGGACGCGTCACGGATCGACGAAGCGCGGCTGCGGGAACCGGTGCTCGACTCGCTGATCGACCGCAAGCTGCTGCGGCAGGTCGCGGAGAGCGCGGGATTTCGCGTCGGCGACGCGATGCTGAACCAGATCATCCTCGACAACGAGAGCTTCCACGAGAACGGGGTGTTCTCGCAGGCCAGGTTCCAGGGAATTCTCGCCAGCAACGGCATCAGCCCCGCGCAGTTCAAGGACATGATGCGCGAAGACATGCTGATCGCGCAGGTGGCCAACGGCATCGAGGTCAGCGAGTTCGTCACGGCTACGGAGATGGATGCCGTGGCCCGGCTGACGCAGCAGACGCTGGACGTACGCTACTTCAGCGTTCCGGTCGCCGGCGCGGACGCCGACGTGACGGTACCGGATGATCGCGTCGCGGCCTATTACGAGCAGAACAAGTCCGAGTTCCGCACCGAGGAGACGCTGCAGGTCGAGTACGTGGAACTGAACCTGGCCGACCTGTTCCAGCCGGTTGCGGAGGAGGAGGTGCGCGCGGAGTACGAGCGTCGACTCGAGAGCTTCGCGGGAGCGGCCGAGCGGCATGCCGCGCACATCCTGGTGGCGTCGCTACCCGATGCCGAGGCGCAGGCCAGGCTTGCCGCGCTGCGCGAGCGCGCGCTCGCCGGCGAGGACTTCGCGGTGCTCGCGCGCGAGAACTCCGAGGACGCCGGCTCCGCGGCGAACGGCGGCGACCTGGGCTTTTCCGCGGGCGACGCGTTCCCGCCCGAGTTCGAGGCTGCCCTCAAGTCGCTGAAGCCCGGTGAGGTGTCGCCGCCGGTGCGGACCGGATCGGGCTGGCACCTGGTCAAGCTGCTGGAGGTGCGCGAGCAGACTGCGCCGTCCTTCGCGGAGATGCGCGCGAGCATCGAGGCGGAACTCCAGCGTCGCGCGGCGGAACCCGCCTTCGTCGAGCGTTCCGACCGGCTGGCCGATCTGACCTTCAATTCGGACGACCTGTCGGAGGCCTCCCGCGAGCTCGGCCTCGAACCGAAGCTCAGTCCCGAGTTCGGCCGTCGCGGCGGCGAGGGGATCTTCGCCGACGCCCGCGTGATCGCAGCCGCCTTCAGCGAGGACGTGCTCGCCAACGGACAGAACAGCGAACGCATCGAGCTCGACGACGAACACGTGATGGTGCTGCGGGTGAAGGAGCACAAGCCCTCGCGGCAGCAGGAGCTGGCCGAGGTCGACGGCCGCATCCGCGACCTGCTGAAGGAGTCGATGGTGCGCGAGAAGGTCCGCGCCCGCGCGGAGCAGCTGCTCGCGCGGCTCGACCAGGGGCAGGGCATCGAGGAGCTCGCCAGCAGCGGGGGCTTCCGGCTCGAGGTCGTGCGGCACCACGGGCGCGACGCCCCGGGGGTTCCGCCCGAGCTGAGCGAGGCGGTGTTCAAGACGCCTCGCGCCGCGGACGGTTCCGGGCGCGGAACGGTCGTGGCCGCCAGCGGGGATGCGCTCGTGTTCCAGTTCGAGAATTTCCGCGACGGCGCGCTCGACAGCATGCCCGCGGAGCAGCGAACGCTGCTCGTGAAGCTGCTGCAGCGCTCGCGCGCGCGCGAGGTCCAGGCGCACTACCAGCAGCGCCTGCGCGAGTCGTCCTCCGTCGAACTGCTCTGACGACGGTGGCGCCTGCCGGCACGGGACCGCGCGGCTGGAGCACGACCGCGCCGGTTCTGGAGAGCGGTGCCACGCACCTGTGGTTCTGCGATCTGGATGCACAGCGCGATCCCGGGCTGCTCGGAAGTTACCGTCGGCTGCTCGACGCGGACGAGATCCAGCGCATGCAGCGCTTCGTGTTCGCGCACGACCGTCACCGTTTCCTCGTCAGCCATGCGCTGCTGCGTTGCGTGCTCTCGCTCTACGGGAGCGAACCCGCTGCGGGCTGGCGCTTCCTGAAGGGGACGCACGGCAAGCCCGGGCTCGTGGCGGAGCAGTGCGCGCCCGCATTCAACCTCTCGCACAGCGGATCCCTCGCGCTGCTCGCCGTCAGCGAAGGGGTGGAGCTGCTCGGCGCGGACATCGAGTTCCATCGGCCGGTGCGGAACTTCCCGGGTCTCGCGGCGCGCAATTTCGCGCCGTCCGAGGCTGCGCGGCTGCGTGGACTCGAGGGCGCGGCGCTCGCCGGGGAGTTCTACGACCTGTGGACGCTGAAGGAGGCCTTTGTTAAGGCCCGCGGCGACGGCCTCAGCCAGTCCCTGGCCGATTTCTGGTTCACGTTCGACCGCGCGTGCAGGCGGCTGCGCTTCGACGCGCTCGCGTCGCTGGAACCCGATCCGGGGTGCTGGGCATTCTGGTCCTTTCGTCTCGACGGGCCGTACAGCGCCGCCGTGGCGCTGCGCGCCGCCAACGTGCCCGTGCACGCCGAGCCACGCTGTTTCCTCGCCGTGCCGGGCCGCGATTGGGCGCCCGCGCCCGCCGATTGCATCCTGCGGGGCAGCAGTCGGATTACCGCCATTTGAGACGGGGAATCGCTGACGCCGTGCGCTAGAATACGCGCCCTTCGCCGCGCCGGGCGGAACCGCCGGAGCGGGTCACGACTGGCGGCGCAAGCAGCCATCAACAGGGAGAGATCGGCAATGTTCAGGATTCGCACCTTCAACCAGATTTCGGTCAAGGGGCTCGAGCGTTTCAGCCGCGAGTGCTACGAGGTGGCCAGCGAGATCGGCACGCCAGACGCCATCCTGCTGCGCAGCCACAAGCTCGCCGAGTCCGAGATCGGATCCTCCGTGAAGGCGATCGCGCGCGCCGGCGCCGGCGTGAACAACATCCCGATCGACGCCTGCACCGCGCGCGGCATCCCCGTGTTCAACACGCCGGGCGCCAACGCCAACGCCGTGAAGGAACTGGTCGCGGCCGCGCTGCTGCTCGCATCGCGCGGCATCGTCGAAGGGATTTCCTACGTCAACTCGCTGTCGCCCGACATGCCGGCGGCCGAGATGGGCGCGCTGCTCGAGAAGGAGAAGAAGCGGTTCGCGGGCAACGAACTGCGCGGCAAGACGCTCGGCGTGGTGGGGCTCGGCGCCATCGGCAGCAAGGTCGCGCGGCTGGGTCTCGGCCTCGGCATGGAGGTGATCGGCTTCGACCCGGCGCTGTCGGTCGAGGCCGCGTGGCGCCTGCCGAGCGAAGTGCGCCGCATGGAGAACCTCGGTTCGCTGTTCGCGCGCGCGGATTTCGTGAGCCTGCACCTGCCGGTGCTCGAATCGACCCGCAACCTCGTCAACAACGAGAGCAGCGCCGCCTTCCGCAAGGGCGCCTGCCTGCTGAACTTCGCGCGGGACGAGATCGTCGACATCGACGCGGTGCTCCATGCCCTCGATTCCGGGCTCCTCTCGCGCTACATCACGGACTTCCCGCACCCGCGGCTGATCGGTCGCAGGGACGTGCTGCTGATGCCGCACATCGGTGCCAGCACCGAGGAGGCCGAGGAGAACTGCGCGATGATGGCTGCCGACCAGCTGCGGGCGTTCCTCGAGCACGGCAACGTACGCAATTCGGTCAACTTCCCGGCGCTGGAGCTCGAGCGCACCGGGGGCTGTCGCCTCGCGATCACCAACCGCAACATCCCCGGCATGCTCGGCAACATCCTGTCGCTGCTGGCCGGCGCGGGAATCAACGTCGTCGACATGCTGAATCGCAGCCGCGACAACATCGCCTACAACCTGATCGACATCGAGGGCGCGCCGTCCGAGCAGGTGCTGGCGCAGATTTCCGGCGTCGAAGGCGTGGTCAACGTGCGCCTGATCGCGCCGCCCCGCTGCTGACCGGTGCGGCGGCGCGGGCCGGAGCCCCGGCGCGCGCCGCACCCGCCTTGCCTTCGGGACCGAGGACATGAACCGGCCGCCCGAATTCCACATCGACCGCGAGGGAACCTGGCGTTACCGCGGCAGCGTGATCGGCCGCGAGGCGATGGTGCGCCTGTTCGCGGGCATGCTGCGCAAGCGCGGCGAGGGTTACGTGCTGCAGACGCCGGAACAGGTGCTGCAGGTGCGTGTCGACGACGCGCCTTTCGTGATCGTCGACTTCGAGTGCGACGCGGACGGCGGGGTGCCGCGCGTGTGGATGATCACCAGTCTCGGTGAACGCCTGCTGCTGGGGCGCGAGCACCCGCTCTGGCTACGCCGCGATCCCGGGCGCGGCGAAGTACGCGCCTACGTGTCGATGCGCGACGGCATTCCGGCGCTGGTCCACCGCAACGTCTTCTACCGCCTGGCGGAGATGGCCGAGACGGACCCGGGAAGCGAGAAGGCCGGGATCCGCAGCGACGGCGAGTTCTTCGCGCTGGAATGAATCCGCCGACGGGAGCGCTGCGGCCGGTACGGTGCGCGCCGGCCGCAGCGCCGCGAGCGGAAATCTACATGTTCGGGTAGTTGGGGCCGCCCGCGCCTTCCGGCGTGACCCACACGATGTTCTGCGTCGGGTCCTTGATGTCGCAGGTCTTGCAGT
>CAYXJM010000198.1:0-5304 GCA_964465455.1 uncultured Klebsiella sp. | reverse complement strand
CTCGGCGTCAACCCGGACAAGCGTCCCGAGGACGCGCTGAGCTCGGAGGAGTTGCGCACGATCGTCGGCGAGGCCGGCCCGATGATCCCGCCGCGCCACAAGCGCATGCTGCTCAACATCCTCGACCTCGAGGAGGTGACGGTCGACGACATCATGGTGCCGCGGCACGAGATCCGTGGCATCGACGTCGAGGAGGACGACGCGCCGATCATGGAGGCGCTGCGCACGAGCGAGCACACGCGCGTGATCCTCTACCGCGAGGACATTGGCAACATCCTCGGCATCCTGCACCTGCGCTCGGTCAGCCTGTTCCTGTCGGGCGAGCGGCTGGACCGCGACGCGATGCAGCGCGCCGCACAGGAACCCTATTTCGTGCCCGAAGGCACGCCGCTGAACACACAGTTGCTGAATTTCCAGAAGCTGAAGCGGCGCATGGGCATCGTGGTCGACGAATACGGCTCGGTGCGCGGCCTGGTCACGCTCGAGGACATCCTCGAGGAGATCGTCGGCGAGTTCACCTCGAACATCTCCGACCAGTCGCCGGAGATCGTGCCGCAGCCGGACGGCAGCTTCGTCATCGACGGCGCCACCGCGATCCGCGACGTCAACCGCGCCCTGCACTGGGATCTCCCGGTCGACGGGCCGAAGACGCTGAACGGCCTGATACTCGAGTACCTCGAGACGATTCCCGAGGCGCACGTCGGCATGCGCTTGGGCCGCTACCACTTCGAGATTCTCGAGCTGCAGGGCAAGGTGATCCAGAAGGTGCGCGCGAGCCGCCCGCGCGGGAGCTGAGGGCTCAGCCCGCGGCCTGCCCCCACTCCTCGCGGTAGCGGCGGTCCGCACGCTCGAGCACCGCGCGCTTCTCGTCGTTCGTCAGCGTCGTCCAGGCACCGATCTCCGCCGCGCTGCGATAGCAGCCGATGCAGACATCGCGCGCATCGAGCGCGCAGACGCCGATACAGGGCGACTTCACCTCGGCACGCACGTCAGTCATGGCCCAGCTCCCGCAGGCGCTCGCGGAACAGCCGCCCGTTGGCGATGTAGTGCAGCGCGTTGCGCGCGATCACCGCGCGCCGGTGCTCGTCGAGGATGCGCTGCACGCGCCCGGGCGAGCCCATCACGACGGCGCCGTCCGGCACCTGCATCTTCTCCGTCACCAGCGCATTGGCGGCGATCAGGCAGTTGCGCCCGATCACCGCGCCGTTCAGCACCACCGCGCCGATGCCGACCAGGCTCCCGTCGCCGACGGTGCAGCCGTGCAGCATCGCCTGGTGTCCCACCGTCACGCGCTCGCCGATCAGCAGCGGATAGCCCGGATCGGCGTGCAGCACCGAGCCGTCCTGGATGTTGCTGCCCGCGCCGACTGCAATGGTCTCGTGATCGGCACGGATCACCACGTTGAACCACACGCTGGCCTCGGCGCCCAGCGTGACGGCGCCTATCACCGAGGCGTTGGGCGCCACGAAACAACTGGCATCGATCGACGGCCGGCGGCCGTCCAGTTCATAGATCATGTCCACCTCGGCAGGAAATTGTCAGCGCCGCAGCTCGACGCCGAAATCGAACACCGTGTTCAGCAGGTCGACCAGCATCACCGCGGTCATCCCCCAGACCTGGCGCTCGCCCCACGGGTACCACGCCACGTCCATCTCGCGCCCCTCGTCGACGACGCGCTGCACGCGCAGGTTCTCGCGCCGCAGGAAATACGCGAGCGGCACGCGGAACACCTCGTCGAGCTCCTCGGCGTTGGGCGCCAGCCGCACGTCGGGCGGCACCAGCCCCACGAAGGGGTACACGCGCACGCCGAACCGCGAGGTGCGCTGGCGCCCCGCGGCGAGAATCTCCACGCAGCCCGGCTCCAGCCCGATCTCCTCGCGGCTCTCGCGCAGCGCCGTCTCGAGCAGGCTGCGATCCGCGGCGTCGCGCCTGCCGCCCGGGAATGCGACCTCGCCCGGATGCGAGCGCATGTGGGACGCGCGCACCGTGAGGATGATTTCGGGTTCCGGCTCGGCGGTGACCGCGATCAGGACCGCGGCGTCGGCGTCACCCGGCGCATCGCGCGGCTCGACCAGCAGGCGCTCGCGGATCCGGGTCAGCATCTCAGCCCCCGCGCTCCAGCCGGAGCACGCCGTAGACGGGCTCCTCGTAGGGGTGCGCCGCGCGCAGCGCCGCCAGCACCGCATCCAGGAAGCAGTCCTCGCACAGCATCTCGATGCGCCACTCCTCGACCCGCTCGTCCTGCCCGGGCGAGCCGATGAACGGCCGCGCGGCGTCGCCGGGGCGGAACTGCCCCGTGCCGAGGGTCTGCCAGGCGCAGCCGGCATAGTTGCCGATGCGCCCGGCGCCGGCCGCGAACATGGCCTCCTTCACCGCCTCGGCGTGCGCGACGTCGACATAGACGAAAACCTGGAACCTGCTCATGCCGCGCCTCGCCTGCGCTCGCCGTAGCGCGCGGCGAACCCGGCGCTGAAGGCGGCAAAGCGCTGCTCCGCGATCGCCTGCCGTATGCCGCGCATCAGCTGCTGGTAGAAATGGAGGTTGTGGATGGTGTTCAGCTGGCCGCTCAGCATCTCGCCGCAGCGGTCCAGGTGGTGCAGGTAGGCGCGGCTGAAGTTGCGGCAGGTGTAGCAGTCGCAGTCCGCATCGACCGGTTCCTCGCTGGTGCGGTTGACGGCGTTGCGGATCTTCAGCACGCCGCGCGAGGTGAACAGGTAGGCGTTGCGGGCGTTGCGGGTGGGCATCACGCAGTCGAACATGTCGACGCCGCGCGCCACGGCCGCGAGGATGTCGAGCGGCGTCCCCACGCCCATCAGGTAGCGCGGCCGCTCTGACGGCAACCGCGGCCCGAGGTGATCGAGCACCATCAGCATCTCGTCCTTGCTCTCGCCCACGGACAGCCCGCCGATGGCATAGCCGTCGAATCCTGTCGCGAGCAGGCCGTCGAGAGAGCGGCTGCGCAAATCCGGGTACATACCTCCCTGCACGATGCCGAACAGCGCCGCCGGGTTGCCGGCGTGCGCGTCCTTGCTGCGTCGCGCCCAGCGCAGGCTGAGCTCCATCGAGTCGCGCGCCTGCTCGGGGCTCGCCGGGTACGGCGTGCACTCGTCGAACACCATCACCACGTCGGAGCCGAGCTCGCGCTGCACGCGCATCGAGGTCTCGGGGTCGAGGAACACCGCGCTGCCGTCCACCGGCGAACGGAAACGCACGCCGTCCTCGCCGATCTTGCGCATGTCGCCGAGGCTGAACACCTGGAAGCCGCCGGAATCGGTGAGTATCGGACGCTTCCAGCCCATGAACGCGTGCAGGTCGCCGAGATCGCGGATGATGCCGGACCCCGGACGCAGCATCAGGTGGAACGTGTTGCCGAGCACGATCTGCGCACCGGTCTCCTCGAGATCACGCGGCAGCATGCCCTTGACGGTGCCGTAGGTCCCCACCGGCATGAACGCGGGCGTATCGACCTCGCCGCGCGGAAACCGCAATTTTCCACGGCGCGCGGCGCCGTCGCTGGCGAGCAGCGAGAACTGCATGAAGGAATCAGCCATCGCGGCCTCCCCGTGCCGACTTGAGCAGCGGCTGCTGCTCGCCCTCGACGAACATCGCGTCGCCGTAGCTGAAGAAGCGGTATCCGCGCTCGACCGCTTCGGCGTAGGCCGCGAGCACGCGCTCGCGGCCGGCAAAGGCGCTGACCAGCATCAGCAGCGTGGACTCGGGCAGATGGAAGTTGGTGACCAGCGCATCGACACAGCGGAAGCGGTAGCCCGGGTAAATGAAGATCGAGGTATCGCCCTGGTACGGCCGTATCGCGGTGTCGTCGGAAGCCGCCTCCAGCCCGCGCAGCGAGGTCGTGCCCACCGCGATCACCCGGCGCCCCTCGGCGTGGGCCCGCATGACGCTGGCGCACAGTCCGGCGCCCACGTCGATGTACTCGGCGTGCATGCGATGATCCTCGACGTCCGCCGTGCGAACCGGCTGGAAGGTCCCGGCCCCGACGTGCAGCGTGAGGAACGCGGTTTCGACGCCGGCCGCACGCAGCGACCCGAGCAGCGCCGCATCGAAATGCAGGCCGGCGGTCGGCGCGGCCACCGCGCCGGCATGCGCCGCGTACACGGTCTGGTAGCGCTCGCGATCCAGCGCGGCGTCCTTGCGGTCGATGTACGGGGGCAGGGGCATGTGGCCGATGGACTCCATCACCGCCAGCGGGGGGCGGTCGCGGGGAAACTCCAGCTCGAACATGTCCTCGCGCCGGCCGAGCACGCGCACGCGCGCGGCCTCGCGCCCCTCGTCGTCGAGCAGCACGATCTCTCCGCCCGGCTTCGGCGCCTTGCTGGCACGCAGTTGCGCCAGCACGCGCCCTTCCCCGAGCAGCCGCTCGACCAGCACCTCCACCGCGCCGCCGCTGCCGGCCTTGCAACCGAACATGCGCGCCGGGATCACGCGCGTGTCGTTGAACACCAGCAGGTCGCCTGCACGCAGCACCTGCATGATGTCGGCGAAGCGCAGGTGCTCGGGTCGCGCGCGCGCCGGATCGAGCCACAGCAGCCGGCTGCCCGTGCGCTCGGGGCAGGGGACCCGCGCGATGAGCGCATCGGGCAATTCGTAGTGGAAATCGCTGACTTTCATGGACAACCCGCACCGGCAAGGCGGCAAGGGTATAGAGGCCCCGCCGCCGTGGCAATTCCGGTTGCGGCAAGGGGGGGCATTGTTATAATGCCGCGCGCTTCACCGGGCCAGAGTGTCGGAACTGGTAGACGAGACGGACTCAAAATCCGTTGTCCGCGAGGGCGTGTGGGTTCGAGTCCCACCTCTGGTACCAGACCGGTTTGAGCGCAGGACCTCCCGCACCATTGCGGCAGGAGCACTCGCGTGAACGCCGCTCCGCACCGGTTCGCGAGGGGAACGCTTCCCCCGCGGAAAGCTGTCATCGATCAAATTTATGCAGAACTCACATTGACTTCGAAGTCAGATGTGCAAAAATTCGATCGCTATTGACCCGTTCGCATGTCAGACGTCAAGGAGACCACAAATGCGTACCATGACCAAGAAAGCTGCACTCCTCTCCGCAGCACTCGCCGTTACCCTGCTCAGCGGCTGCGCCTGCAACGACCGCCTCGATGCGCTCGAAGCTCGTGTAGGCACCGTCGAGAAGACCGCCAATGACGCGCTGGCAGCTGCCAACCGTGCTCAGTCGACCGCCGACAGCGCTGCCGCAGCCGCTGCCGACGCGCAGAAGAGCGCAAACGACGCAGTGGAAGCCGTCAGCCGCATGGCTGAGAAGTGCTGCCGCAAGTGATCTGA
>CAYXJM010000197.1:0-5308 GCA_964465455.1 uncultured Klebsiella sp. | reverse complement strand
GCGGCGGCACATCGCCCTCGCTGCCATCGCCGACCCCGCCCGGAACCGTCCCGGACACCGCCGTTTCCGTGAGCGCGCGGTAGGCGGCCACGGTCTCGGCCAGCGCCGCGGCGTCCGGGCGCTGCCACAGCGCGTGCTGCGCGGCCGGCATCGCCACGGGCGACGGAGCCGCGCCGCTCGCCGGCACCGGGGCACGCGCCGGCGCCTCGCCGCCCCCCGGTCGCGCCTGCGCCAGCGCCCGGTGCAGGGTGTGGAAGAGGAAGTCGTGCACCATCCGCGACTCGCGAAAGCGCACCTCGCTCTTGGTGGGGTGCACGTTCACGTCCACCAGCGCGGGGTCGACCTCCAGGTAGAGCACGAAGGCCGGGTGGCGGTCGTGGTACATCACGTCGCGGTAGGCCTGGCGCACCGCGTGCGAGACCAGGCGGTCGCGCACCACGCGCCCGTTCACGAAGAAGTACTGCAGGTCGGCCTGGCTGCGCGAGAACGCGGGCTGCGCCACCCAGCCGCGCAGCAGCAGCCCCGAGGCCTCGACCTCTAGCGCCAGCGCGCTCTGCAGGAACGGCGCGCCGCACAGGGTGGCGACGCGCTGCTCCTGCTCGGCCGGCGTGGCGCAGGCGCGCAGCGCGAAGGTGGCCTTCTGGTTGTGGCGCAGCGTGAAGCCGGCGTCGAAGCGCCCGAGCGCCAGCCGGCGCACCACCTCCTCGCAATGACCGTACTCGGTGCGCTCCGAGCGCAGGAACTTGCGCCTGGCCGGGGTGTTGAAGAACAGGTCGTGCACCTCGACCGTGGTGCCGCGCGGGTGCGCGGTCGGCGTGATCCGCGGCTCGCCGCTCGCGGCGAACTCCAGCCGGCTGCCGTGCGGCGCATCGGCCGTCGCGGTGCTGATCCCGAAGCGCGAGACCGAGGCAATGCTGGCCAGCGCCTCGCCGCGAAAGCCGAGGCTCAGCACCTTCTCGAGGTCCTCGAGCGTGCGGATCTTGCTGGTGGCGTGGCGCGAGACGGTCAGCGGCAGGTCGTCGGCCGCGATGCCTTCGCCGTCGTCGCGGATGCGGATGAGCCGCATGCCGCCGTCCTCGAGATCGATCTCGACGCGTCCGGCACCGGCGTCCAGGCTGTTCTCGACCAGTTCCTTGACCACGGACGCCGGCCGCTCGACGACCTCACCGGCCGCGATCTGGTTGGCGAGCGAGTCACTGAGCTGCCTGATGCGCCCCATGCTGGAACTACCGCGATGAGCGGAAGGGCGCGAAAGCGGGTGATCAGGTCTGCGGGATCACGATGGTCTGCCCCGCCCGGATGTCGTTTCCACCGCCCAACCCGTTGGTCCTGACGATGTCGGCGACACTAACACGATAGCGTTCGGCGATTCCAGCCAGGGTGTCGCCGCGCGTGATGACGTACTCCGAGGGGCGCGCGCCGGCGCGCACGCTCATCGCGACCATCGTGTCGGGAGGCGGGCTGCTCATGAAGTAGTCGCTCACTCCGCTGAAGATCGCGGCGGCCATGTTGCGCTGGTAGCCGGCGTTGCCGAGGCGCTCGGCCTCCAGCGGGTTCGAGATGAAACCGGTCTCGACCAGGATCGAGGGCATGTCCGGGGACTTCAGCACGGCGAAGCCGGCCTGCTCCACGCGCCGCTTGTGCAGGTGCGAGATGCGCCCCATCGAGCTCAGCACGCGCGAACCGACGCCGAGGCTCGCGTCGAGCGAGGCCGTCATCGACAGGTCGGTGAGCACCGTGGCGACCACGGGGTCCTTGGCGCCCAGGTCGACGCCGCCGATCAGGTCGGCGCCGTTCTCGCGCTGCGCGAGAAAGGCCGCCGAGACGCTGGTCGCCCCGCGCTGGGACAGCGCGTAGACCGAGCTGCCGCGGGCGCGCTCGTGCGTGAAGGCGTCGGCGTGGACGGAGACGAACAGGTCGGCCCCCGCTTCGCGCGCGATGTCGCGGCGCTTGAACAGCGGGATGAAGTAGTCGCCCTTGCGCACCAGCGTGGCGCGGTAGCCGGGCGTCGCGTTGACCTTCTTCTCGAGCTCCCGGGCGATCGCCAGCACCACGTCCTTCTCGCGGATGCGGCCGGGCCCGATGGCGCCCGGGTCCTCGCCGCCGTGCCCGGCGTCGATCGCGACCAGGATGCTGCGCCCGCGCAGCGGCTGTTTCGGCAGCGGCGCGCGCAGCACGGGCGCCGGCTCCGCGGCCGGGGTCGCCGGCTGCGCCGATGCGGGCTCCGCCGGCCTGGCGGGGGCGGCAGCGGGGACCGCGGCGATCGCGTTCGAGGCGGGCGTGGGCGCGGCAGGCGGGGGCGCGGGGCGCGGCACCGGCCCGAACAGGTCGACGACCAGGCGGTTGCCCTGGCCGCTGCTCGGACCCAGCACGAAGCTCTTCTGCGTTACCTTGCCGTGCAGGTCGAGCACGATCCGCAGGCGATCGGCGCCGTACTTGCCGCTGCGGATGCGCTGCACCTGGGTGCCGCTCACGTCCACCGCGTGCAGCGCCGCCGCCAGCTGGCCGTTCTCGAGGTCGATCACGAGGCGCTCGGGGTCGTGCATCTCGGACAGGCTGTGACGGACCGGGCCGTCCATGTCGAACACGAGCCGCGTGTGATCCGTGCCGCGCCACAGGCGCAGGCCCTCGACCGCGACCCCGGCGGCTGCCTGCAGGCTGCCCAGGACGAACGCCAGGCCGAGGCCGAGGCGCACGTACACCGAGTTTTTTGGCCGTAAAGTCATGCGTCCCCGGAATCGCGGAATGAGCCGACCCAAAATATAGCAGCGGCTCAGGGCGGCGCACGGTCCGCGCCGGCGCGCAGGGAGGCAACTATTGCCGCGCCCCGGCTGTTGCAGGCGCGCCACCTCGCCCGACGTCCGTCGCCCGCGACGTCCAGCCACAGCTCGAGATCCGGCGCCGGCAGGTGCCCCGCGCCGCGCTCCGGCCACTCGATCAGCAGCACGGCCCCCGGCTGCAGGTAATCGCGCACGCCGAGGAACTCGAGCTCCTCCGGATCGGCGAGCCGGTAGAGGTCGAAATGGAACACCGCCCGTGCGGCGATCGTGTAGGGCTCGACCAGCGTGTACGTGGGGCTCTTCACCGAGCCGGCGTGCCCCAGCGCGCGCAGCAGCCCGCGCGCCAGCGTGGTCTTGCCCGCGCCCAGGTCCCCGTGCAGGTAGACCACCGCGCCGTCCGCCAGCGCGGCCCCGAGCCGCGCCCCGAAAGCGACCGTGGCGTCCTCGTCGGGCAGCGTGCAGGTCCAGTCGCTCACGCCGGCCCCTCCGCCGGCGCGGCGCCATTCAGCAGTCGCCGCAGCCAGGGCACCAGGTCGGTGGCGAGCAGGCCGCGCTCGCCGCCGGCCGCGGCCGCGAGATCCGCCGCGCGCGCGTGCAGGCAGACGCCGAGACGCGCCGCCGCGCCCGCCGCGAGCCCCTGCCCGAGCAGGGCGCCGAGCACGCCGCTCAGCACGTCGCCCATGCCGCCGCTGGCCATGCCGGGATTGCCGAAGGGGCAGACGCCGACGCGCCCGCCCGCGGCGCCGTCCGCGACCAGGGTGCCTGCCCCCTTCAGCACGACCGCGCCGGGAAACAGCGCGCGCAGGCGCGCGAGCGCCGCGAAGCGGTCGGCCTCGACCTCGGCGGCGCTCGTGCCGAGCAGCCGCGCCGCCTCGCCGGGGTGCGGCGTCACGACACACTGCGCGCGCGGCAGCCCGACGGGCACCTCGCCGTCGGCGATCGCATTCAGCGCATCGGCGTCGAGCACCGCGGGCTTGCCGGTGGCGAGCGCGCGCAGCAGCAGCTGCTGCGCCCACGGCCCGCGACCGAGCCCCGGCCCGATGACCAGCACGCCGGCGCGAGCGAGCAGCGGCTCGAGCTCGTGGCCGTGCTCGACGCCGTGCGCCATGATCTCGGGCCGACGCGCCACCGTCGCGGCGACGTTGCCCGGCCAGGTCGCCAGCGACACCAGCCCGGCGCCGCAACGCGCCGCCGACTCGGCCGCCATCGCGGCAGCGCCGGCCATGCCGCGGCCGCCGCCGATCACCAGCACGTGCCCAAAATGCCCCTTGTGCGCGCTGCGCGCGCGCGGCGCGAGCGCCGCCGGCAGGTCCGCGAGCGACAGCAGTTCCGCCGCTGCCGGCACCGCGTCATAGGTCGCGGCCGGCACGCCGAGCGAGTCGAAGTGCAGCTCGCCGCAGTGGTCGCGCGCCGCCGCGGTGAACAGCCCGCGCTTGCGGCCGATGAACGTGACGGTGTGCGCGGCGCGCACCGCGACGCCGCGCACGCAGCCGCTGTCGCTGCAGAGACCCGAGGGTATGTCGACCGCCACGACCGGCAGGCCGCTGGCGTTCATCGCCGCGATCGCCGCGGCGTGGGCCTCGCGCACCGGACCGCCGAGCCCCGTCCCGAGCAGCGCGTCGACGATCACGCCGGCGTCGAGGCGCGTCCCGGACGCCAACGGCCGCAGCGCGACGCCCGCGGCGAGCGCCGCCTCGAGCGCGAGGCGCGCGTCGCCCGTGATGCGCGCCTGTTCGCCGACGAGCGACACCGTCACCGGCAGGCCGCGGTCCGCCGCGAGCCGCGCGACGACGAAACCGTCGCCGCCGTTGTTGCCGGCGCCGCAGACGACGTGGATCGGCAGCGCGCCGGGATAGCGCGCGCGCACGAGATCGAACACCGCGCGCCCGGCGCGGCTCATCAGCACGATGCCCGGGATGCCCGCGCCGTCGATCGCGGCGCGATCGAGCGCGCGCACCTCGGCAGCGGTGTAGAGCGCAGGCGGCGGCTCGGCATCAGGCATCGCGACGGTTCTCCGGTGGACCCGTTTTCATTGTACGCGATGCCTCCGCTATGCTTGCCCCGGGGCCGACTTCATGCGCGCGGCCCCGCCGCTCCACGCTGCAGGCCGTTGCCGATGACCACGACCGATTCCTTCCCGCGCGACGCCGCGGACGGCACGGCGGCGCTCGCCGCGGACATCCGCGCCTGGGCGCGCGAGCTGGGTTTTCCGTCGCTCGGCATCTGCGGCACCGACCTCTCGCCGCACGACGAACGCCTGCGCGAGTGGGTGGACCGCGGCCTGCACGGCGAGCTCGACTACATGAGCCGCCACGGCGCGAAGCGCTGGCGCCCGGAGGAACTGCTGCCGGGCACGCTGCGCGTGATCTCGGTGCGCATGGATTACCACCGCGCCGACGCCGCCGAGCCCGTGCGCATCCTGGACGACCCGGAACGCGCCTACGTCGCGCGCTACGCGCTGGGACGCGACTACCACAAGCTGATGCGCGCCCGGCTGGCGCGCCTGGCGGGCCGCATCCTGGCCGCGC
>CAYXJM010000196.1:0-5338 GCA_964465455.1 uncultured Klebsiella sp. | reverse complement strand
CCATGGCACGAATTACGGTAGAGGAATGTCTCGACAAGGTGGAGAACCGCTTCGAGCTGGTGATGGTCGCGGCCAAGCGCGCGCGCCAGATCGCCACCGGCGGGAAGGAGCCCCTCGTGCACGAGGAGTCCGACAAGCCGACGGTCATCGCGCTGCGCGAGATCGAGGAAGGCCTGATCGGCCCGGATTTCTTCGAGGAGAGCGCCGAACCGACCTTCGAGGAACTGCTCGAAGCGCAGGCCGAAGCCGCCAACCTGTGAGACTGACGGCGCGGGGGCGTGCCTCCCGCGCCGCGCGGTTCCGCGACCGCCGCCCATGCAGCACCTCGACGCGCTGACCGAAAAGCTCCGGGGCTACCTGGCACCCGAGCAGGTGAACGCGGTGCGCCGCGCCTATTACTACTCCGAGCAGGCCCACGACGGCCAGGTGCGGCGCACCGGCCAGCCCTACGTGACCCATCCGCTCGCGGTGGCCGGCATCCTCGCCGACATGCGCATGGACCACCAGAGCCTGATGGCGGCGCTGCTGCACGACGTGATCGAGGACACGGGCATCGCCAAGGAGGCGCTGGCCGCGCAGTTCGGCGGCAGCGTCGCGGAGCTCGTCGACGGCGTCAGCAAGCTGTCGCAGTTCGAGACCGCCTCGCGCGCCGAGGCCCAGGCCGAGAACTTCCAGAAGATGGCGATGGCGATGGCGCGCGACATCCGCGTGATCCTGGTCAAGCTGGCCGACCGCCTGCACAACATGCGCACGCTCGACGTGCTGAAGCCCGAGAAGCGCCAGCGCATCGCGCAGGAGACGCTCGAGATCTACGCGCCGATCGCCCAGCGCCTCGGCATGAACAACATCCGCGTCGAGTTCGAGGACCTCGGTTTCACGGCGCTGCACCCGATGCGCGCGCGGCGCATCCAGGCGGCCGTGCGCAAGGCGCGCGGCAACCGCAAGGAGCTGGTGACGCAGATCCAGCGCAAGATCGAGGCGCGCCTGCGCGAGGAGGGCATTCCCGCGCGCGTGCTGGGCCGCGAGAAGCACCTCTACAGCATCTACCAGAAGATGCGCACCAAGCGGCGCTCGTTCTCGGAGATCATGGACGTGTTCGCGTTCCGCATCGTCGTCGGCAGCGTCGACAGCTGCTACCGGGTGCTGGGCGCCATGCACAGCCTGTACAAGCCCGTTCCCGGCCACTTCAAGGACTACATCGCGATACCGAAGGCCAACGGCTACCAGTCCCTGCACACGGTGCTGTTCGGCATGCACGGCGTGCCGATCGAGATCCAGATCCGCACCGAGGACATGGAGGAGATGGCCAACAACGGCATCGCGGCGCACTGGCTGTACAAGACCAGCGGCTCCGAGAAGCCCGGCAGCGGCCACTCGCGCGCGCGGCAGTGGGTGCAGGGACTGCTCGAGATGCAGCAGCGCGCCGGGAACTCGCTCGAATTCATCGAGAGCATGAAGATCGACCTGTTCCCCGACGAGGTCTACGTCTTCACGCCGCGCGGCGACATCTTCGCGCTGCCGAACGGCGCCACCGCGGTGGACTTCGCCTACACGGTGCACACCGACATCGGCAACAGCTGCGTCGCCTGCCGCATCGACCGCAACCTCGCGCCGCTCAGCACGCGGCTGCAGAGCGGCCAGAGCGTGGAGATCGTGACCGCGCCGCGCGCGAACCCGAATCCCACCTGGCTCAATTTCGTGGTCACCGCGAAGGCGCGCACCAACATCCGCCACTACCTGAAGGGCCAGCAGCAGTCGGAGTCCATCGAGCTCGGCCGGCGCCTGCTCGACAAGGCGCTGGTGAGCCTGCAGAGCAGCATCCGGGCCATCGAGCCGAGGGCGGTGGAGCAGTTGCTCGCGGAGACGCGCCGCGCCTCGTTCGACGCCATCCTCGAGGAGATCGGCCTCGGCAACCGCGTCGCGCTGCTCACGGCGCGCCGCCTGCTCGAGCGGGTCGAGGGCGTGCCGGGGGCCGGCGACGCGGATTCGCTGCCGCTGGCGATACGCGGCACCGAGGGCATGGTGATCAACTTCGGCAAGTGCTGCTACCCGATACCCGGCGACGCGATCGTCGGTCACATCAGCGCCGGCCGCGGCGTCGTCGTGCACCGCGACAATTGCAACAACATCGCCGAGTTCCTCGGCGACCCCGAGCGCTGCACGCCGCTGCGCTGGGCCGAGGACACGCGCGGGGAATTCAGCGTCGAGCTGCTGGTCGAGCTCGAGAACCAGAAGGGCGTGATCGCCGCGCTGGCGAACCGTATCAGCAGCCTGGACGTGAACATCGAGAAGATCGGCATGGAGGAGCGCGATGCGCGCCTCAGCCAGGTGCGGCTGGTGATCGCGGTCGCCAACCGCGTCAGCCTGGCGCGCATCATCCGCCGCATCCGCACCGTCAAGTCCGTCATGAAAGTCACGCGGGTCAGGCGCTGAGCCCTCCCGCATCCGCATCGAGGAGCACCCATGAGCAACCGCGCAGTCATCCACGCGAGCGACGCGCCGCAGGCGATCGGCCCCTATTCCCAGGCCGTGAAGATCAACAACGTGGTGTACATGTCGGGCCAGATCCCGCTCGACCCGGCGACCATGCAGATGGTCGCGGGCGACATCACCGAGCAGACGGTGCGCGTGTTCGAGAACCTGGCGGCGGTGGCGCGCGCCGCGGGCGGCGACCTCAACCAGTGCGTGAAGGTGAACATCTATCTCACCGATCTCGCCGACTTCGCCGCGGTCAACGCGGTGATGGCCCGCTACTTCGCCGAACCCTACCCGGCACGCGCCTGCGTGCAGGTCGCCGCGCTGCCGCGCGGCGCCGCGGTGGAGATCGAGGCCACGATGGTGGTCAAGTCCTGAGCGCCGCGATCAGCGGCGCGTAGCCGCTGCGGTAGTCCGGGTAGCGGAACGCGTAGCCGGCCGCGAGCAGGCGCCGGTTGCTGCAACGCTTGCTGCCCGGGGCGCGGGCGGCATCCGCGGGCGCGGCGGCGTCGTCCAGCGCCACGCCGAGCTCGGCCGCGATCCAGTGCCGCACCTCCCACATCGGCGCCGGCTCGCCGTCCACGCCGAGGTAGAGCGGCGCGAGCGTCTCGCCGCCGAGCGCCCGCTCGGCCAGGAACTGCAGGATCCCGGCGCAGTCGTCGCGATGGATGCGGTTGGTGTAGCGCACCGGCTCGCGCGGACAGCCGATGCCGGCCGCGACTTCGCGCAGCAGCCGTTCGCGGCCGGGCCCGTATATGCCCCCGAAGCGCACGACGCTGCCGCGCGCACCGACGCGTTGGCGCAGCAGGGCCTCGGCCTCCAGCAGGACGCGGCCCGAAAACACCCGCGGCTCGGCGGGCGAGTCCTCGTCGACCCATTCGCCGCGGTGCTGGTGGTAGACGCCGGTGCTCGAGGCCAGCAGCACGCGCGGCGTGCCGCGCAGCGCCGCGAGCAGGTTGGCCAGTCCCTCGACGTAGACGCGGCGATAGTGGGCTTCCTCGAAACGGCCCGCGGCACTGGTGACGACGACGAGGTCGACGTGCCGCGCGCCGAGGGGGGCGAGCGTGGCCGGCTCGGCGAGATCCGCGGCCAGCGGCTCGATTCCCGCGGGCAGCAGCCCGGCGCGACGCCGCAGCCCGGCCACGCGATGGCCCGCATCGCGCAGCCGCTCCGCCAGCGCGCCGCCGACGTCGCCGCAACCCGCTATCACTATGTCCGCCCCGTTCACCTGCGCCTCCGCGCTGCCGCATTGGGCTATCATCGCAGCTCGCTCACGTCCCCGGCCAGCCGCTTGACGCCCGACTCCGCCAGCCCGCGCAATTCCCTCGAGCACATGCCGGTCACGGCGCTGCGCGGCGTCGGCCCGCGGCTGGCGGAGAAGCTCGCCGCGCTCGAGATCCGCAGCGTCGCCGACCTGCTGTTCCATTTGCCGCTGCGCTACCAGGACCGCACGCGCGTGAGCGCGGTGCGCGATCTGCGCCCCGGCGCGGAGGCCGTGGTGGAAGGGCGGGTGCTCGCGGCACGCGTGGAGTTCGGCCGGCGGCGCAGCCTCGCCTGCACGCTCGCCGACGCCAGCGGCACGCTGACGCTGCGCTTCTTCCACTTCAGCGCGGCCCAGCAGCGCAACCTCGAGCGCGCGACGCGCCTGCGCTGCTATGGCGAGGCGCGGCTCGGGCGCAGCGGCATCGAGATGTACCACCCCGAATGCCAGGTGGTGGAGGGCGACGAGCCCATCCCGGACGAGGCGGCGCTGACGCCGATCTATCCCAGCACGGAGGGGCTGCACCAGGCGAGCTGGCGCTCACTCACGGAGCAGGCCCTGCGGCACCTGGGCCCCAATACCCTGCGCGAACTGCTGCCGCCGGGGCTGCTGCGCGGCGCGGGACCGCTCGCCGAGGCGCTGCGCTACCTGCACCGGCCGCCCCCCGACGCGCCGGTCGCCGAGTTGCTGGCCGGCACCCACCCGTACCAGCAGCGCCTCGCCGCCGAGGAACTGCTGGCGCACCACCTCGGGTTGCTGCTGCTGCGCAAGCGCGCCCGCACGCACCGCGCGCCGGTGATCCGCGACGACGGCCGGCTCGGCGAGCGCCTGCTGCGCTCGCTGGCGTTCACCCCGACCGGGGCGCAGCTGCGGGTCAGCGCCGAGATCCGGCGCGACCTCGCGAGCGGAGCGCCGATGCTGCGCCTGGTGCAGGGCGACGTGGGCTGCGGCAAGACGCTGGTCGCGGCGCTCGCCGGCCTCGCGGTGATCGGGAACGGCTGGCAGGTGGCGATCATGGCGCCGACGGAATTGCTGGCCGAGCAGCACCACCGCACCTTCTCGGGCTGGCTGGAACCGCTGGGGCTGCGCACGGTGCTGCTCGGCGGGCGCATGCCGGCGGCCGAGCGCCGCGCGGCGCTGGAGGCGCTGGCGCTGGGCGACGTCGCGCTGGCGATCGGCACCCACGCGCTGTTCCAGGAACAGGTCGCGTTCGCGCGGCTGGGGCTGGTGATCATCGACGAGCAGCACCGCTTCGGCGTGCACCAGCGCCTGCGGCTGCGCGAGAAGGGGCTCGCCGACGGCTTCGCGCCGCACCAGCTGGTGATGACCGCGACGCCGATACCGCGCACGCTGGCGATGACCGCCTACGCGGACCTCGACTACTCGCTGATCGACGAGCTGCCGCCCGGCCGTACGCCGGTCGCCACCGCGGTCGTGAGCAATGCGCGCCGCGACGAGGTCGTCGAGCGCGTGCGCGCCGCCTGCGCCGAGGGGCGCCAGGCCTACTGGGTCTGCACCCTGATCGAGGAATCCGAGACCCTCGAGGCGCAGGCGGCCGAGGCGATCGCGGCGGAACTCGCGGCGCGGCTGCCGGAGCTGCGC
>CAYXJM010000195.1:0-5368 GCA_964465455.1 uncultured Klebsiella sp. | reverse complement strand
CGGATGTCCGGATGAATCCGGACCCACGGAATCCGGACCCACGGGGGCGCGGGCAAGGTGGGCGGCGGCGCGTGCGGTGATGCCGGCACCGTCGCGCAGCGCCGCGATCCCCAGCACGAAGGCCCCGCTGCCCGCCACCAGGCCGGCCAGCGTGGTGCCGGTGCCGCAGGCCAGCGCGAGCACGTCCCAGCGCCCTGGCAGCGCCGCGATCGCGCGCCCCAGCTCGCGGCAGCCGGCAAAACCCTCGGCGTTGTCGCCCCCCTCCGGGATCACCAGCGCCGGCATGAACTCGCGCGCGATCTCCGCGACCCAGGCCGGGTCGTGGCGGTGGCGGTAGTCGGCGCGCGGGACGTGGCGGATGCGCATGCCCCAGGCGTGCAGGTCGGCGAGCGTCGGCCCGGGCGCGACGGGCGCCTCGCCGCGCACGATGCCGACGGTCTCGAGCCCGTGCGCGCGGCCCCAGGCCGCCAGCGCGTACAGGTGGTTCGAATGCGCCCCACCGAAGCTGAGCACGCGGCGCAGGCCGAGAGCCTCGGCGCGGCGCAGGTTGGGCAGCAGCTTGAACAGCTTGTTGCCGCCCCACAGCGGGTGCAGCAGGTCGAGGCGCAGCACGCCGAGCGTCACGCCGCGCGCGGCGCAGAGCGGATCGGCGAGCGTCTCGACCGGGGGCAGCGCGGGGAAGTCGCGCCGCGGATCCGCGCTCAACCGGGCATTTCCCCGGCCGAGCGCGTGCGCGGGAACTGCTTGTGGATGTCGCAGCGGTCGTGCATGCCGACGACGAATTCGGCGGGCTTCAGCAGCTTGGGCAGCGGCTTGGCGCAGGGCCCGCCGCTGCCCGCCGTGCCCTGGCAGACCGGGTCGTTGTAGTGCGCGAGCCAGCGCCGGTAGTGCTCCGGGCTGACGCCGCACTTCTCGGCCACGAAGGCCTCGGTTTCCTCGAGGTAACGGTGCAACTCGTCCATCGGGATCGTGAGGTGGCCGGCCCCCGGCTGGAAGGCCACGAACTTGACGCCCTTGTCTTTCAGCTGGGCGAAGAACTTGTCGGCCCCCTCGCCCATCAGCCGCAGCTTGTCGCGGCGCAGCTCGGTCAGCTCGCTGCGCAGGCTGTGCAACTGGTCCTCCTGCGTCTCGCGCTCGCGCTCGAGGCGGGCCAGCGCCTCGCGCATCCGCGCATCGCGCTCGGCCAGCGCCGCGTCGCGCTCGCCCTCCAGCGCCGCGCGCGCGGCCTCGATCTCGCGGCGCGCCTGCTCGGCCAGCTGGCGGGTACGGCTGTCGGCGGCGGCGCGCTGTTCCTCGAGCGTACGCGCCTGCTGTTCCGCGCGCGCCAGCAGCGCCTGCTTCTCGTCCTCCAGCGCCCGCGCGTGCTGCTGCAGCACCGCCAGCTGCTGCTGCAGCGCCATGCTCTCGCGCTGGTGCTGTTCGCGCACGGCGGCCATCTGCTGGCTGCTCTGCTGCATCAGCGCCAGCAGCGTCTCGGAACCGTCGCCGCCCGCGGCAGCCGGGGCCGCGGGCGCCATCACCGGCGCGGCGGGGGCCGCGGCCCCCGGCCACGCGACCGGCGCCGCGGGCGCCAGCTCGGCCTCGGCCACGTCGAGCCCGAGGCGGTTCATCAGCACCCGCTCCTGCAGCTGCGCCAGCGTGTTGCCGCCCGCCCCGAAGCGGACATCCCACAGCTGCTCCGCGTACTCGGGCATCGGGCACTGGCTGCGGGTCGCCAGCCGCACCGGGCCGCCCCCGAGGTCGGGCCCGCGCGCGCCGCGCTCGGCGAGCATGCGCAGCGGCAGGTCCCAATCGAACTGCGGGAAGCCGTCGGCGTCGAAGGGGATCAGGAACAGCACCACGACGACCGGGGCGAGGCGCGCATCGAGGCGCACGTAGGCCGCCTCCAGGGTCTTGCCGGCGAAATCGCGTATCGGCACCACGCAGTCGAGCAGCGCCTCGAACTCCGCATACAGCATCTCGCGGCGGATCTCGCCGTCGACGAAGAAGATCACGGCCTCCTGCGTCTGCACGGAGGATTTCTGGTGGATGGTCATCCGGACTCCCATGTCGTCGCCGCCGCGGGTGCGGTCCCCGCAGTCGCTGGATCGGAGGGCATGCGGTGCGGCCCGTCGCGCGGCAGGCCCCGGAGGCCCCGGTTGCCGCCCGCGGCTCCCCCCTGCTAGGGTCGCGTCGCATGCCGCCTCAGGAAGCGTAGACCAATGGACGACGAAACTCTTGCCCGCGCCCTGCCCGGGGCGTGGGAACTCGAGCGCTGGGAGATCCGCTATTCGGACGCCCGGGCGCCCTCGCTCCCCTTCGGCGATGACGCCGCGGGCCTGCTGCTGTACACGCCGGAGGGCTTCATGTCGGCGGGGATCACGTGCGCCGGCCGCCCCCGCTTCGACAGCCCCAGCACCCGCCACGTGGCGCCGGAGCGCAAATGCGCCGCCTTCGACACCTATTTCCACTACCAGGGGCGCTACCGGGTGGCCGAGGGCTGCGTGCGGCACGAGGTCACGCAATCGCTGAACCCCGACTTCCCCGGCAGCACCCAGGTACGCAAGGCCACGCTGGACGGGGATTCGCTGGTGCTCTCGGCCGAGGACCAGTTACCCGGCACCACGATACGGCGCGAGCACCGGCTGCACTGGCGGCGCGCGCGGCCCCGCGCGTGAACGGGGAAGCTCAGGGCGAGGGCTTGCCGGCCTCGTCGAGCAGGCGCCTCACCTCGGTGGCGGTCAGCAGCAGGTTGCGCGCCATCTCCCGCGTGAAAGCGTAGGCCGACTCGTCGATCGCTTCCGGCCGGAAGCGCCAGCGGCCGTCCGCCAGGCGCTCGACCCGTCCGCGATCGCGCAGCAGCATCAGCTTGCGCCGCACGGTCTCGCGCGGCAGCCCGGTCACTTGCGCGACGTCGGTGAGGCGCACCGGGTTCAGCTCCCCGCGCAGCAGGTCGCCCGTACCGGACAGGTCGAGCGGCCCCGCGCGGGGAGCGGCGAGCTTCAGCGCGTTGAGGTGCGCGAGCGTCGCCCAGACGAACGCGGCGTCGAGGTCCGTCTCGAGCTCGCGGCTCAGGCGGCGCATGTGCTGCGCCAGGTGCCGGTTCATCGCGAAGGCGATCAGCCCGAAGGCGCGCCGGAAAGCTTCGTCGTCGTCGCGCACGCGAGCGCTCCGTGGTTGGCCCAAAACGGGCATTGTCCCCGCCCATCGCGGGCGCGCCTAGCGCAATGCGCCCGAAATGGGCAGACAGGCTCGGAAAGGAAGCGACGGGCGACGCGCCGTCCTGGCAACGAAAAAAGGCCTGCCGGTCGCCCGGCAGGCCTCCTTGCCGCGGATCCGTTGCGGATCAGCGCTTCGGGCCTTCGGCGGTCACCGGGCGCGCCGCCTCCAGCAGGGCCGACATGTCGAAGGTCCAGATCGCGTCGCCCCGGCCGTCCGGCACGCTGCCGAGGTCGGTGCTGGCCGGGTGCTGGATCGAGATCGAGAACTCGTCCGGCCGCTTCGGGTTGAAGATCATGCCGGTCGCCTCCGAGCCCGCCACGCGCAGGCTCATGAAGTGGTCGGCCGACTCGGCCACGCCGTCGCCGTCGACGTCGCGCGCGAACCACACGTCACCGCCGATCGCGTCGGCGTTGGGGGAGTCCTCGATCACGTAGATGTTGCCGTAGCGGTCCTGCGCCAGGTTGTCCGGCGAGTTGATCCGGCCGGTCGTGCCGGCAAAGCCCGCGTTCTTCGGCGTGCCGGTCTCGCTCAGCAGCACCTTCACCAGCGCCTTCGAGGCCTTCTTGCCCGGCATCATCTCGATCGTGTAGACGCTCTGCTCCGAGGTCGCGGCGAAGTAGACCACCTCGTGGCCGTTGGCCAGGCGGCCGACCTCGATGTCCTCGGGACGGCCGTAGGGCGTGCCCTTGACCTCGTCCGCCGCCAGGCGGCCGGCGCGCGCACCCGGCCCGCCCGCGTTGTCGAAGGGGTTGACGCGGGTCAGCGGGTTGCCGTCCTCGTCGGTCAGCGCGACCCAGGTCGCGGCACCGGTGCGGGGCTGGTTCGCGTTCACGCTGTTGTTGTAGGTCTTCGACGCGTCGCCGTTGAAGGCGTCGACCTTCAGCACGAAGGTCTGGCCGCCGCCGGCGTAGTCGTGGGGGTTCTTCAGCACGAGCTTGTAGATCGAGCCCGAGTTGTCCTCGTCGACGAAGTACAGCGTGCGGCCGTCGTTGCTGAAGCGCAGGCCTTCGTGCGAGACGTTGGCGACGCTCTCGAGCTCGCGGATCTCGATGTCGGCGGGATCGGCCATCGGGTTCAGCACCTCGATCACGCGGCCCTCGCCGGCCCATTCCTCGGCCAGGAACAGGGTGCCGTCGGGGGTCCACGTCGAGGGGTCGAACGCCGCCCAGTCGTGGCTCCAGTCGCCATACGCGCCTTTGGTGTCGCCGCGGAACAGCACCACGCTGGTGTCGTTCTCGATGTCGTAGCGGCTGACGCCGGCGCCGAAGTTGGTCTCGTGCGGCAGGAACAGGAACTTGCCGCTCGGGTCGTAGGCGATCATGTCGATCATCGAGGCGCCGGAGCCGAGGCCCGGCACGCGCACGATCGACTGCGCGATGTCGGCCTCGACCTCGCGCAGGCTGGTGCGGTTGCGGGACGCGAGTCCCTCGGGGACGACCCACGGAGCTTCGGTTTCGGCCAGCGAGTTGGCCGGCTGCACCGGCGCCGAGGCGGTCAGCGGGGTGAAGAAGACGTCCGTGCCGGCAAGGCTGGCCTGCGCCAGCGTGACGGCGCCGATCGCG
The DNA here is from genome assembly GCA_964465455.1 of uncultured Klebsiella sp. Lineage (GTDB taxonomy): Bacteria > Pseudomonadota > Gammaproteobacteria > Pseudomonadales > UBA5518 > UBA5518. The sequence continues at coordinate 605 of CAYXJM010000195.1, read as the reverse complement.
GCGGCGAGTTTGGCAGTGCGAAGTTTCATGTTCTCTCCAGTGCTACAGGAAGTTGGGGAATCGACCGACCCGTGCAGCGCGCCCCGACGTCGCGGCGCCGTGCACGGAAGTCGGGCGCAAGTCTCGCCGCGCCCTGTTACGCGTTTACGGCTGTTTTGTTAAAGCTCGTGATGCAGCGTGCGCGGACTGCCGCGCGGCGCGCCAGTCGAGGCGGATGTCCCAGTCGTGGACGAACTCCGCCGGCAGCGTCGGCGTCGTGGCGTTGTCGATGCGCTCGTAGACGTTCGCGGGCGGCGTGACCGTCGCGTCGCGCCCGTGGATGTAGTCCTGGTCCGAGACGATCACGCGGTAGGCCTTGTTCAGCAGCAGCGCGCGCTCGCGCGAGGGCGTGGCCATTTCATAGACGTCGCGCGCGGCCGCGATGCGTTGCGGGTCCGCGCTGCCGTCGGCGCGGAAGAAACGCGCGGCGATCTCCTCGTTGTTGCGGAATTCGCTGCTGCCCGCGCGCTCGAAATACGTCGCGAACTCGCCCTTGGTCTCGCCCCTGTTAGGCGCATCCGGCATGCCGCGCAGATCGATGTAGCCCCAGCCCGCGGCGCCGTCCA
>CAYXJM010000194.1:0-5377 GCA_964465455.1 uncultured Klebsiella sp. | reverse complement strand
GCGGCGGGCTACGACAGCTTGCGCTTGTTCCTGCCGGCGCCCATGTACTGCTGGTCGAGGATCTCGAGGCGATCGACGCCGTGGGCGGCGAACTCCTCGCCGTAGACGCGGCGATAGGGCTCCTCGCGGATCTCGCGTTCCTCGGGATCGAGCGCATCGACCGTCTTCTCGCCGAGCTGGCGCAGCAGGTCGCGCTCGACCAGCCGCTCCAGCAGCTCGTTCCAGAACGAGTCGTTCTCGTAGTCCTCGACGAAGTCCATCGCGGGGCTGGCCTCGTCGAAGGCGGCGCTGGGATAGAAGCGCGCCTCGTCCTCGACGTACTCGACGAGCTCCTCGCAACCGAAGGCCTCCGCCAGCGCGAACAGCTTCTGCTCCAGCTCGCGGAACGCCTGCGTCTCCGGCGGCTCCTCGACGTGGTGGGCGTGCAGCACCCACTCTGCGACCTGCATCGCGGTGAGCAGCGTGAGGTACTCGTCGCGGGTGAAATCGATCTTCACGCGCGTCAGGCCCGCGTGCTCGGACGCTGCGACATGGCCTCGCGCCAGCGCTTCACGTTGCTGCAGTCCTCGGGCACGGGCTTGCGGATCCAGCCGAGGAAATCGCAGGTCGCAATGGCGTCGATGTCGGCCATCGAGAACGCGTCGCCGACCACGTAGTCGCGGCCCGCCAGCCGGGCGTCGAGCGCGTGCAGGAAGGCGTCGAGGCGCTTCATGCCGCGCTCCACGAGCGCGGGGATCTGCTCGAGCGCCACCGGCCCGGGCAGCGCGCGATGCGCGAAGGCGGGGTTGCCGTTGCGGAACACCTCGGCGATCGCAATCATGCCCTCGACGAAGATGCGGTGGCTCCATTCGCGCACCTCCGCCCGCTCGAGCGGCGTGCGTCCGAGCAGCGGGCGCTCGGGGTAGAGCTCCTCGAGGTAATCGCAGATCGCGGGCACCTGGGCCAGCACCACGCCCTCGTCGGTGACCAGGGCCGGCACGGTGCACAGCGGGTTCACCGAGCGCAGCGGCTCCCCGAACTGCTCGCCCTTCGCGAGATCGACCTGCACCGTCGGGATCTCGATGCCCTTCTCGGCCATGAAGATGTGCAGGCGACGCGGGTTCGGCGCGGGCGGGTAGGTGTAGAGCAGCATCGCGAGGTTCCTCCGGATTGCGGCGCAGTGTAACCGTGATGCCGGGTACTGGCGAGGTTGCCGTGCCCGGCCGGGCGCTCCGCCGCCGCGAAGGCAGCCCTCAGTCGGCGAGACTGTCGGCCCGCTTCTGCAGGGCCTTCAGGCGCTTGTCGCCCAGCACCTCGCGCAGTGCCGCCCGGGCCTGCTCGCTGCGCAGGCCGGCGAGTTTCTCCCGCCACATCGCGCCCGGCGCCAGGTTGGCCTTCGCGAGATAGGGCGGCACCCCCGTGCGCGTGCCGAATGCCGACGCGTGCCCGGTCAGGATCAGGGCGCCGTCGGCCCGGGAGAACAGGATGTCGTCCGTGGTGCGGCCGGGGTTGTAGACCAGCGCGTCGAAGAGGTACATCGCCTGGAACTGGTCCTGGAGCGGGCACCACGCCTCCACGCTGGCCTTGCCGGCGGCGCGATCGGTTTCCGTGACCGTCCCGGCGGGTACGTGGCGCAAGCTGCCCGCGGTACCGCCGACGTCGCGCAGCACGGCGGCGGGCACCATGCCGAGCGCCAGCAGACGGTCGAGGCGATAGGCCGCCACGTCGGCCGCGAAGCCGTCGTCGGCCGGCGTGAACTGCGCCCGCAGTTCCTTGCCGTGCCAGTTCAGGGTCAGCAGCCCACCGGCCGACTCCGCCGCGATGTCCCCTTCGGCCAGTGCCTGTTCGAGCTCCTCCGCGCCCAGGTCGGCCGTGAGGACACCGGTGCGTGCCGGCTGCGCATCCACGGGGACCCGCGCTGCATCGCCGCGGTAGATCGCGCTCAGGCGGTCGCCTTCCAGCAGCAGCGCGGCGCCCTGCCCGCCGTAGTAGGACTGCAGCATGCCGGTATCGATCTGCACGATGCGTCCATCGAGCCGGCTCCATACGCGCCGGTGCCACGTCGGCGTGTGACCGACGACGAGCCGCACCCCCTTGAAGTCTGCCAGCGCCGATTCCAGCCGGGCTTGCTCGATCAGCGGTCCGCAGCCCACGTTGCCGCGATACCACAGCGGGCTCGCCGCACCGTGGATCATCGATCCGTGCAGCGCCAGCAGGCGGTCGATGCGCCTGGCGAGGGCCGGGTCCTGCAGGGCCCCGGCGGCGCGGTCCGCGGCAATCCGGTCCGGCAGGTCGTAGAAGTCCGTGGCCGGGTCCACCACGCCCTCGGCCGTCAGTTGCTCGAGCAGTTGCGCATACTCGCGCAGTTGCGACCGCAAGGCGCCGTTGATGGCCGCCCTGCCGACACCCGCGGCCGCCTGGCTCAGGCCGGCGTGGACGAACAGGGTGTCGTTGATCTGCAGCAGCAACGGCTTGCCCAGCAGCCAGCTGCCGTATTTCGCGCCGGCGGCGAACGCCGCGCGATGGGCGAAGAATCCCGGCGGATAGGTCTGGTCGAATTCGTGCCGGACGTCTTCTGCCGCACGTCCGGCGTCGGCCCGCGCGGCCAGGAAGCGCCGGAACGACGCCTCGCGCATGGCCGGCGACTCCTCGGCGGCGAATGCGGCGTATTCGCCCTTCGTGGTGTAACGCAGGTCGCCGACGAGGTTCATCACGTCGTGATTGCCGAGAACGACGTGCACCTTGCCACCGGCGGCATCCGCCTCGGGCTCGAGCCGCATCAGCAGGTCCATGACGGCGCGCGACCCGTCGCCACGGTCGACGATGTCGCCCACGATCACCAGGTGTGCGTCCGCGCCACTCCAGCGCCCGGCGCCGTCGATGACGGCAGCGTCCTGCAAGGTAGCGACCAGTTCCTGGTGCGCGCCGTGGATGTCCGAGACCGCCACGACACGCCCCACCCCGTCGAGCGTCCAGTCCTCGGCACGGACGAGGGCCGCAGCGGCGACGAGAACCGCGGCGAGCAATACGGCGCGGATCCGGACGTTCACGGCCGCGCCCTGTTCCGCGCCGGTGCTACAATCGGCCGTCGCCTGCAGGCACCCGGAGACGCATCGATGACGAAGGCCCCTATCTGGTCGCATCGCGCGTTTCTCACCAGGCTCTGCCTGTACCTGCTGGCCGTGGGGGCCGGATATCTCTTCCTCTTCGACACCGTACCGATGCTGCTCGAGGGCTCCGGGCTGGCGTCGAAGGCGGGAGACATCACGCATACGATCGTCCAGGGGCTGTTCGACACGCCGGGCCGTTCACCGTCCCAGAAATTCGAACTGATCACCGGGCGGCTCGCGATCCTCGGCGTGCTGCTGGTGTTCTTCGTGGGCGCCGTGTTACTCATGATTCCGATCACGTGGGTCTACATGTACACCCACCCGCTCTCCTATCGGCGCACCTTCGTCACGGCGCTGATCATATTGCCGATCTGTGCCACGGCGACGGTGTGGTTGATCCAGGACAGCCTCGCGCTGGCATTCGGTCTCGCGGCCCTCGTCGCCGCGGTACGCTTCCGCATCCGTCTCGACGATCCCCTCGACGGCGTCTACGTGTTCGGCGCCATTTCCGTTGGCCTGTCCTCCGGCACCGGGAACCTCGGCGTAGGCTACGTGATGACCTCGTTCTTCTGCCTCGGCGCCACGATCATATGGATCACGCGCTACGGCAAGCGCGCCAAGGCCGAAGCACCTCTCTCGCCCGCTGCCGAGGAAGCCGCGCCCGCGACCGACCAGACCGTTCAGCCGTCCAGGCAGGCGTCGTAGATCCGCCACTTCAGCCATTTTTCCGACGCCGTCAGCTCGTAGAAATCGCGCACATAGACGTATGCCCGCCGGGCCGCGGTCCTGCCCAGGCGGTCGTCGTCGAACAGGCTCTCGATCGCCGGCCTGAGCTCGCGAAAACGCTGCAGCGACGCGCCGATCCAGGGATTGTTCTCGCAGCGCCCCCGGTAGACCCGATCGCGCACCGAGGTGCCCCCGACCGCCGGGCTCACCGCCGCGTACTCGGCATCGATGAGGCCGGCCTGGTCGAAATCGTAAGGCACCATGACGAGCCCGGCACCGGGCTCGCGCGGCGCGAGCACCTTGGCATTGTGGCAGCACGCGGCTTCGCCCAGCGCCGCCGACACGGCCGACCAGTCCGTGTTGCCGATCATGTATTGAAAAACTTCCACGAGGTTCTGCTGCGCATGGTCCATGTCAGCAGGCGCGAGAGCCGGTCGCCGGACACGCTCCATGCCGAAGCGTCGCGCCGCCTCCCCGATATCCTCGACCACGAACGCCGGCTGGGTGAAGCTGCGGATCTCCCCGTCGGTATCGACGTAGGTCACCGACAGCAACCGCGTGCGCAGCGACAGGGGCGTCACCAGGTTGTAGGCCTGGTAGATCTTGTACTCGAGCAGCAGATAGTCCCGGTAGCGGTGCGAATCCTTGCACTGGGTGACGAGCTTCAGTTCGTCGTGCGACTCGAGCAGCGTGCCCGCGGCGCGCTTGCGTTTCACGTCGATGCGCAGCGGCGGCAGATCGCAGAGGTTCGCGCGCGTGTTGCCGCGGATGCTCACCTCGACGGGCACGGTCACCTTGCGCCCGTCGGCTTCCACGTAGGACACGCTGGCCGGCAGTTCCCGGCGCTGCGTCTTCTTGTCGTGCAGCAGGCTGTCGAGCGGCAATTCCAGGCTCAGCCCGAGTTCGGTATCGGTATCGAACAGGGCCGCGCCGGCCGGCCGGGCGGTGAGCAGCAGCAACGCGAGCACGAGGCCGATCGCTCGCGGGAACCGCCGCGGTTGCGGCGGTCGCCGGGCCTGATCCGCGCACGAACCGGGCCCGGCTTGCACTCAGAGCACCTCGAACAGGCCTGCGGCGCCCATGCCGCCACCGACGCACATCGTGATCACGACGTACTTCACGCCGCGGCGCTTGCCCTCGCGCAGCGCGTGACCGACCATCCGCGCGCCGCTCATGCCGTAGGGATGGCCGATCGAGATCGCGCCGCCGTTGACGTTCAGGCGCTCGTTCGGGATGCCGAGCCGGTCGCGGCAGTAGATCACCTGCACCGCGAAGGCTTCGTTCAGTTCCCACAGACCGATGTCGTCCATCTTCAGGCCGTGCTGCTTCAGCAGCTTGGGTACCGCGAACACCGGTCCGATGCCCATCTCGTCGGGCTCGCAGCCGGCCACCGCGATGCCGCGGTACAGCCCCATCGGCTGGATGCCGCGCTCGGCGGCGAGCTTGCCGTCCATCACCACGCAGGCCGCGGCGCCGTCGGAGAGCTGGCTGGCGTTGCCGGCCGTGATACAGCCGCCTTCGACGATCGTCTTCAGTCCGGCGAGCCCCTCGAGCTTCGTGTC
>CAYXJM010000193.1:0-5400 GCA_964465455.1 uncultured Klebsiella sp. | reverse complement strand
CGAGCGCGCTGGCCTCGGGCTGCCTGATGTTCCGCCCGCGCGAACGGCTTCGCCCGCGCGAGCGCCACCTGCACCTGCTGCTGCTCGGCTGGGGCCTGCTGTGGTGGCTCGGCAACGGCGCGCACGAGATCGGGCTGCACGTGGCGGCCCGGCTCGAGACCGCGGCACTGCTCGGGTTCGGCGCCGCCAGCGTCGCGGCCCTGGCCGTCGCGGCGGCGCGGCTCGGCTGGACGCCGGCCGCGCGCGCGGCGCTGCTGTGGCTGCCCGCGCTCGCTTGGTTCGCACTGCACGACTTCGCCGGGCACCGCGCGGCCGGCCCGCTGGCCGACTGGCGCGGCGCCGGCTGGCTCGCGGCGCTCGCCGCGCTCTACCTCGCGCTGCGACGCGCCGAAGACGCCTGTCCCCGGCCGTGGCTCGGCACCGCGCACGCGGGTGCGCTGTGGCTCGCGGTGTTCCTGCTCGCGTGGAGCGCGCGCTGGGGCATCGGGGAGCTGCTGCCCGGCGCCCACGCGTGGGCCTTCGTCGCCTGGGGCCTGGTGCCGGCCGTCGTGCTCGCGCTGCTGCCCGCGTGGTCGCGCCGCGGCGGCTGGCCCGCGGGACGCTTCGGGGCGCTGTACCCGGCCAACGCGGCCGCGGGCCTCGCGCTCGCCGCGCTCGCCTGGCTGCTCGCGGCGAACTTCGACGCCGGCGATCCGCACCCGCTCGCGTACCTGCCGCTCGCGAACCCGCTGGACCTCGCGCAGGCGGCCGTGCTGCTGCTGGTGCTCGGCTGGTGGCGGCAGGTGCGCGGCGCCGGCGGTTTCGTGCCGGGCCGGGCGCCGGCGCTGCTGCCGGTCGCGCTCGGGGCCAGCGCCTTCCTGTGGCTGAACGCGGCGACCGCGCGCGCCGTGCACCACCTGGGCGGCGTTGCGTTCGATGCGCGCGCGCTGCACCACTCGCCGGTGTTCCAGGGGAGCATCTCGGTGCTGTGGGCGCTCACGGCGCTCGCGGTCATGTTCGCCGCGACGCGCAGCGCGCGGCGCTGGTTGTGGTTCGGCGGCGGCGCGCTGCTCTGCGCGCTGGTGCTGAAGCTGTTCTTCGTCGATCTCGCGGGCAGCGGCACGGTGGCGCGCATCGTCTCGTTCCTCGGCGCCGGAGCGCTGATGGTGCTGATCGGCTACCTGTCGCCGGCGCCGCCGCGCCAGCCGCGGGAGGCCGGGGCATGAGGATCCTGGCGTGGGCGTGCACGTTGCTCGCGCTGCTCGGCGCGGCTCTGCGCGGCGATGCGGCCGAGGCGCCGCCCGCGCCGGTGACACCCGGGCAGTTCGCGTGGCGCTTCGCGCTCGATACGCCGCAGCAGATGCCGCTGCAGCGGCTCGCGCTCGACGAGGCGCTCTACGCCAGCGTGACGCGCGCGGACCTCGGCGACCTGCGCGTGTTCAATGCCGATGGCGACGTGCTGGAGCACGCGATCGTGCCGCCGCGCGCACCGGCCGCCACGGCGGGCGACGCGGTGCCGCTGCAACTGTTCCCCCTGCGCGGCGAGGAGACGGCGGCCGCGGGCGGCGCGCTCCGCATCACGCTCGGCGCGAACGGCGCCCTGGTGGATCTGCAGGGCTCGCGCGCCGGCGCGCAGCCGGTCGAGGCGTACCTGATCGATGCCGGTGCCGCGCAAGCGCCGGTCGCCGCGCTGCGGCTCGACTGGCCCGGGGACACCCCGGATTTCGTCAGCACGGTGACGCTCGAGAGCAGCGCCGACCTGCGCGCGTGGCGCGCCGTGGGCAGCGCGACGATCGCGAACCTGCGGCACGCCGGGCATCAACTCCGTCGCGCGGAGATCACGCTGGATGGCAGCGCCGACCGTTACCTGCGCCTGCGGTGGCCCGCCGGCCGCAAGGGCGCGGAACTGGCGGGCGCAGCCGCGCTGCCAGCGGAACGCGCCGGCCCCGCGGCGCGGCGGTGGACCCGCATCGAGGGCGCCGCTGCCGCGGATGCGCCGCAGGCCTGGCACTTCGACGCGCAGGGCTGGCTGCCCGCGGATCGCCTGCGCGTCGCCTTCGCCGCGCCGAACAGCATGGCGACGCTGCGGCTGCTGTCGCGGCCCGCCGCCGACGCGCCGTGGCGCGAGCGCGCCGACGCGCTGTTCTACCGCCTGCAGGTCGACGGCGCCGAGCTCACGAGCGCCGAACTGCCGCTCGAGCGCCGGCGCGACCGCTACTGGCGCGTCGAGGCGCGCGAGGGCGAGGTGCAGGCGCCCGCGCTGGAGCTCGGCTGGACGCCGGACGAACTGGTGTTCATCGCCCGCGGCCGGGCGCCGTTCACGCTCGCCGCGGGCAGCGCGCGCGTCGCGGCGGCCGCGCAGCCGGTCAACCGGCTGCTGGCGGACCTCGACCAGGCGCGGCGCGAGTCGCTCACCGGCAGCGCGCGGCTCGGCGCCCGCGCGAGCCTCGCCGGCCCGGACGTCCTGCGACCGCTGCCGCCGCCGGTGCCCTGGCAGCGTTACCTGCTGTGGGGGCTGCTGATCGCCGGCGTGCTGGTGCTGCTGGCGATGGCCGTGCGGCTCTACCGGCAGATCAACGTCCCGCCCGGACGCGACACGGACACCGGCGCATGAGCACGACGACGGCCGGGTTTTCGCTCGCGGACGAAGCGCGCCGCATGCGCCGCCGGCTCGTCGCGCACATCGAGGCCGGCGGCACCACCGACCTCGTCGCGCAGACGCTGGCCGTGCCGGCCGGCGTCTACACCGACCCGCTGCGCTTCGCCGCCGAGCAGCGCGAGATCTTCGCCAGGCAACCGCTGCTGGCCGGGCTCTCGGGCGACCTCGCGCGTCCCGGCGACGTGATGCTGTTCGAGGCCGCCGGCACCGAGATCCTGCTGGTGCGCGGGCGCGACGGCACGGCGCACGCCTTCCTGAACCTCTGCCGCCATCGCGGCGCGCGGCTGGTCGGCGACTGCGCGCCGCGCCAGCGCCTGACCTGCCCTTTCCACAACTGGACCTACGACCTCGACGGACGCCTGGTCGGCGTGCCGGTCGGGCAGGCCTTCGACACGCTCGAGCGCGCCGCGCACGGCCTGATCCGCGTGCCGGTGGCGGAATGGCACGGCATGATCTTCGTGATCGCGCGTCCGGGCGAGGACACCATCGACGTCGAGGGTTTCCTCGGCCCGATCGCGCCGCTGCTCGCGGCGCTCGACTTCGCGGGCGCGACGCCGGTGCACGCCGACCGGCTGACGGTGCGCGCGAACTGGAAGCTCGCGCTCGATTCCTTCTGCGAGCCCTACCACGTGCCGGCGGCGCACCCGCGGACGCTCTCGCCCGCGCTGGTGCCGTGGGTCGCCATCTACGACTGCTTCGGACGCCACCAGCGCTACGCCTCGCCGGGCATCGAGCTGAAGGACTACGCGGGCAAGGACGACGCCGGTTTGCCGGAGCCCTACTACCAGGGCGTGCACTCGCTGTTCCCCAACACCACGTTCACCGTCGGCAGGCTGGTCGGCATCGGCAACCGCGAGCCGTTCATCGCCTTCTACCGCATCTTCCCCGGCGAGACGGTCGGCGAGGCCGTGGCGCTCGGCTCGATCTACCTGCCGCGCGGCGGCGATCCCGCCACGATTCCCGACCTCGAGAAGGCGCACGCCAGTATCATGCACGTGGTGAGCAGCGAGGACTTCGTGATCGCCGCGGACAGCTGGCGCCGCCTCGCCGCCGCGCCGGCGGATTTCCGCCTGACCTTCGGCCGCAACGAGATGCTGCTGCAGCACAACCACCGCCAGATCGCGGAACTGGCCGGGATGCCGCTCGACGCCTGAGCGGCCGCCACGCACAACGGAGCGTTTCCATCGATGCAATTCAAGGATCTCGGCCTGATCGAGCCGCTGCTGCAGGCCCTCGACGCGCTCGAGTACCGCCAGCCCACCCCGATCCAGGCCAGGGCGATACCGGCCGTGCTCGCCGGGCGCGACCTGATCGCGGCGGCGCAGACCGGCACCGGCAAGACCGCGAGCTTCGCGCTGCCGCTGCTGCAGAAGCTGGGCGCGCTGGAGCCGCCGGCACCCAACAGCGTGAGCGCGCTGGTGCTCGCACCCACGCGCGAGCTCGCGCAGCAGGTGGGCGATGACCTGCGCACGTACGGCCAGCGCCTGCCGGTGCGCGTGCTGGTGGCCTACGGCGGCGTCAGCCTGAACCCGCAGATGATGGCCCTGCGCCGCGGCGCCGACGTGCTGGTGGCCACGCCCGGGCGACTGCTCGACCTGCACCAGAAGAACGCGCTGACGCTCGGGCAGTTGCAGATGCTGGTGCTCGACGAGGCCGACCGCATGCTCGACATGGGCTTCCGCCGCGACCTGGACCGCATCCTCGCGCTGCTGCCGCGGCGGCGGCAGACCCTGCTGTTCTCGGCGACCTTCGCCGATCCGGTGCGCGCCCTGGCGCGCGAGCTGCTGCACCACCCGCTCGAGGTCGACGCGAGCCCGCGCAACACCACGGTGGCCAGCGTGAAGCAGCGCGTGATCCCGGTCGACAAGCAGCGCAAGCTGGAACTGTTCTGCCACCTGCTGCGCCGCCAGCGCTGGCCGCAGGCGCTGGTGTTCGCAAAGACGCGCAAGCGCGTCGAGGAACTGGTGACCAGCCTCGGGTTCCAGCAGGTGAGCTGCGCCGCGATCCACGGCGACATCCCCCAGCACGCACGGCTCGCCGCGCTCAGGCGCTTCAACGCCGGCGAGGTGCGCGTGCTGGTCGCCACCGACGTGGCCGCGCGCGGACTGGACATCGAGGCGCTGCCGCTGGTGGTGAACCTCGACCTGCCGCTCGCCCCGGAGGGCTACGTGCACCGCATCGGCCGCACCGGCCGCGCCGGGCAGGCCGGCGAAGCGATCTCGCTGGTCTGCGCCGACGAGGCCGCGCAGCTCGCGGCCATCGAGACGCTGATCGGCAAGGCGCTGCCGCGGCGCGAGGTAGAGGGCTTCGAGGCGAAGCACCGCGTGCCGGCAACGGGGCCCGGCCGGCGGGCGCCGGCGGCGCCGCCGTCCGCAACGCCGGCCAAGGCCCGCCGTTCCCGGCCGGGCGGCGGAAAGCCGGCGTCGGCCCCTGCCCCGCGGGGTGCCACGAGCGAGCAGCCGCGCGACACCGGCAAGAGGGCTCGTCCCGGCAACCCTCGCCGGGGGCGCCGCCCCTGAGGGGTCGCGAAGTTGCCCGCGGACCGGCCTTCTGCCCGTCGAAAGTTTTTACAGCAGAATTTACAGAAATCCACAAAATAACTCGGCACTTCGAATTGATCCTATTGTTTTGCATGGAAAACATATGTAACGGCGCGCATATTGCTTACGAACACGGCGAGGGCGTGAGCCTACGGAATTCGCCGTAGTGCACGCTCCGCCAACGGAATGAACAGAGGAGTCGTGATGCGCGTCGCACCAGCC
>CAYXJM010000192.1:2661-5417 GCA_964465455.1 uncultured Klebsiella sp. | reverse complement strand
CGAACCACGCCGACTACACCTACGCGCAGAAGTACGGCATCCGCGACTACCGCGGCGGCGGCCGCTCCTCGGCGCGCGAGACCGCGGTGCGCGTGGCGGCAGGCGCGATCGCGAAGAAGTACCTGCGCGAGCGGCTCGGCGTCACGGTGCGCGGCTACCTCGCGCAGCTCGGCCCGCTGCGCGCCGCGGCGCTCGACTGGGAGGCGGTCGAGCAGAATCCCTTCTTCTGCCCGGACCCGGCGCTGGTGCCGCGGCTCGAGGACTACATGCAGGCGCTGATCAAGTCCGGCGACTCGATCGGCGCGCGCATCAACGTGGTGGCGAGCGGCCTGCCGCCGGGGCTCGGCGAGCCCGTCTTCGACCGGCTCGATGCCGACATCGCGCACGCGATGATGGGCATCAACGCCGTGAAGGGCGTGGAGATCGGGGCGGGCTTCGCCAGCGTCGAGCAGAAGGGCACCGAGCACCGCGACGAGATCACGCCGGAAGGATTCCTCTCGAACCACGCCGGCGGCATCCTCGGCGGCATTTCCAGCGGGCAGGACATCGTGGTCTCGATCGCGCTGAAGCCCACCTCCAGCATGCGCCTGCCCGGGCGCTCGATCGACCGCTTCGGCCAACCGGTCGAGGTGGTGACGCACGGCCGCCACGATCCCTGCGTCGGCATCCGCGCCACGCCGATCGCCGAAGCGATGCTGGCGCTGGTGCTGATGGACCACTGGCTGCGCCACCGCGCGCAGAACCAGGACGTGCGCCCGGCGACGCCGGTGGTGCCGGGCCGCGCGCCCGGCGGATGATGAGCGCCCCCGCGGCCGGTCTCCCGTACTGGCGCCTGTCCTCGTTCTACTTCCTCTACTACGCCTTCCTCGGGGCGATGATGCCCTACTGGAGCCTGTACCTGCAGGCCGCGGGGCTCGATGCCGCGGCGATCGGCCTGGTGCTCGCCGTCATGGCCTGCACGCGCATCGTCGCGCCGAACGTCTGGGGCTGGCTCGCGGACCGCAGCGGGCGGCGGCTGCTGGTGATCCGCATCGGCGCCTTCGCGGCGCTCGCGAGCTTCGCCGGCCTGCTCGTGCGCGAGGACCTGTGGTGGCTGGTCGCAGTGGTGACGGTGCACTCGGTGTTCTGGAACGCGATACTCGCGCAGTACGAGGTGATCACGCTGGCCTCGCTCGGCGACCAGGTGCAGCGCTACGGGCAGGTGCGGCTGTGGGGCTCGGTCAGCTTCATCCTCGCGGTGGTCGGCGGCGGCCAGCTGTTCGACCGCATCAGCGTTAGCCGGCTGCCCGAGCTGCTGCTGGTGCTGCTGGCGCTGATCGCCGCCGGCACGCTGCTGATCCGCGAGCCGGCGCTCGCGCGCCGCGAGCGCGCCGCGTTCGGGCTGCGCGGGCTGCTCGGCACGCGCGCCGTGCAGGCTTTCCTCGTGGCCTCGTTCCTGCTCCAGTTCTCGCACGCGCCGTATTACGGCTTCTTCAGCCTCTACCTCGAGCAGCACGGCTACGGCCGCGCCGCGACCGGGATGATCTGGTCGCTCGGCGTGATCGCCGAGATCGGCGTGTTCGCGTACGCGCACCGGCTGCTGGCGCGCTTCGGCGTGCGCACGATCCTGCTCGCGAGCCTGTTGCTTGCCGCACTGCGCTGGCTGATGATTGGCTTCGGGGTCGACAGCCTCGCCGTGCTGGTGGTGGCGCAGTGCCTGCACGCGGGCAGCTTCGGCAGCTTCCACGCCGCGGGAATCGAGTTCCTGCGCCGGCATTTCGGCGCCGCGCAGCAGGGCCAGGGCCAGGCGCTGTACGCCGCGGTCAGTTTCGGCCTCGGCGGCGCGCTGGGCGCGCTGGCGAGCGGCCTGCTGTGGGAGCTGGGCGCGCGGCTCGGTTTCGTGGTCGCGGCGCTGGCGGCGCTGGGGGGCTGGTGGTTCGTGCGTGTCGCGGTGCGCGGCCCGCTGGTGGATGCGCCGGCTGCGGCGCGGGAAGACGCGAGATGACGATGAATTTCTGTGCGCTGTGCGGGGCGCCGCTGGTGGCCGTGGTGCCGCCGGGCGACGAGCACGAGCGCCGCGGCTGCAGCGCCTGCGCGCGGATCTACTACCGCAATCCCGAGGTGCACGTCGGCTGCATCGTGTGCCAGCCGGACGGCCACACGCCGGCGCTGCTGCTGGCGCAGGCGGGCAAGGGCGAGAAAGTCCAGGCCGCGGTGCTGCGCGCGCTCGGGCCCGCGCTCACCGGCGCGGCGCCGCGCGAGGAGGAGCTGGTGCTCTACGCGACGCTCACCGACGCGGGCTCGGAGCACGTGTACCTGGTGTTCCGGGTGCCGGGGGGCTGCCTCGAGGCGGTGGCCACCGGCGCGGCGCAGCCGCCGTGGGTGCCCGAGCTGCTGGCGCGTTTCGCCGCCGAGCGCCTCACGCGCCGGTTCGACGTTTACACGGGACACCACGACGGCGCGCGCCTCACGCTCCGCCCGGTGCCCACCGACCGGGGAGACCGTGCATGAACCTGTTCGCGCGCTTCAGGCGCAACCGCACGCTGGTGTTCGGCGTCGTCGCCACGCTCGCGCTGGTGGTCTCCGCCGTGCTGGCCTTCGATTTCCGCGCTGGCGACATTTTCGCCTTCCTGTGGCAGTGCGTGCTGCTGGTCGTGGCGATCATCCTGAGCGCCGCCGTCGCGTTCGCGCTGCTGCAGGGCGCCCGCGCGCTGTGGCGCCGCTTCGTGTAGGTCCGGCTTCAGCCGGACATCTGTCCGAATGAATTCGGACCCACG
>CAYXJM010000192.1:0-2561 GCA_964465455.1 uncultured Klebsiella sp. | reverse complement strand
CGGCCTCTCAGTCTGCCGCGACCAGTGAATAGTCGATCGTCAGTTCGTCGGCGATCGCCTCGAGCCGCTCGCGCAACTCGTCGAGGTCGATGTCCGACGGCACGTGGATGGACACGCTCGCGGTGAACAGCGGATCGGCGCTCATCGGCGCGCTCGTGATGTCGCTGCGCAGCTCGACCACGTTGATGCGCCGGCTCGCGAGCGCCGCCGAGAATTCGTGCACGATGCCCGGGCGGTCCTGCCCCACGATGTCGAGCCGCCACGGCGCGTGAGCCGGCGCGGCGACCGGCGCGCGGGCATCCTCGAGGCGCAGCGTGAGGCCCGCGGCCTCGAGCGCGCCGAGCGCGTCCTCGAGATCGACCCGCCGCGCCGTCGGCACCGACACGTTGACGATGCCCGCGAACTTGCCGGCCAGGTTCGTCATGCGGCTCTCGAGCCAGTTGCCGCCGTGGGCGGCGACCGCCTCGGACAGGCTCTCCACCAGGCCGGGCCGGTCGTCGGCGATGAAGCTGATCAGCAGGTAGGTCTGCATGGCGCGCTGCCCCGTGGTCGTGATCGCTGCGTATAATACCAGCCCTTCGCGCTGCCCGGCGCCGGCGCGCCGATGCGATGCGGCCCCGAGCCACACCACCGACAGAGGAACCACGCCATGACCGTTCGTGCGCACTGCTCCCGCTGGATGTCCGCCGCCGTCTTCTCGCTCGCCGCGCTGTGCGGCGCAGCGCAGGCCGACAGCGCGCTCGATGCCGTGCTCGCGGGCCCGCACCGCAGCGAGGCCAACCGCGCGCGTGACCAGTACCGCCACCCGGCCGAAACGCTGGCCTTCTTCGGCATCGAGCCCGGGATGACCGTGGTCGAGCTGTGGCCCGGCCGCGGCTGGTACACCGAGGTGCTGGCGCCGTACCTGCGCGAGAAGGGCAAGCTCTACGCGGCGCACTTCCCCGCCGCGAGCGAGGTCGAGTACTACCAGAAGGGCCTCGCGGCGTTCAAGGCGATGCTGGCGGCGAACCCGGCGCTCTACGACCGCGTCGTCGTGACCGAGCTCGGTCCGCCCGGCAAGCTCGACATCGCGCCTCCCGGCAGCGCCGACGCCGTGCTGACCTTCCGCAACATGCACAACTGGATGGGCGAGGGCAAGGAGCTCAAGGTCATGCAGGCCGCCTTCACGGCGCTGAAGCCCGGCGGCGTGCTCGGCATCGTCGAGCACCGCGCCGCCGCCGGGGCCACGGAGGAGCAGCTGAAGGGCAGCGGCTACATGACCGAGGCGACGGTGATCAAGGCCGCCGAGGCCGCTGGTTTCGTGCTCGACGCGAAGAGCGAGATCAACGCCAACCCGCGCGACACGCGCGACTACCCGAAAGGCGTGTGGACGCTGCCGCCCTCGCTCGCGCTCGGCGAGACGGACCGCGAGAAGTATCTCGCGATCGGCGAGAGCGACCGCATGACGCTGCGTTTCCGCAAGCCGGCGCAATGACGATACTCGAGGTGCCGTGGCGCGAGCTCTCCGCCGACGCGCTGCAGGGCGTGATCGAGGAGTTCGCCACGCGCGAGGGCACCGAGTACGGGCTGCGCGAGGTGCCGCTCGCCACGAAGGTCGCCGAGATCCGCGGCCAGATCGAGCGCGGCGAGGTGCTGGTGTTCTTCGACACGGTGATGGAGAGCTGCCAGCTGCTGACCCGCGACGAGGTCCGGCGCATCCGCGCGACGGCCACCACGGAGCCCGAGGCGTGAACGAGGCCGCCGAGAGCACGCTCGACACGCGCGGCCTGTTCTGCCCGGAGCCGGTGATGCTGCTGCACAACCGCATCCGCGACATGGCACCCGGCGACGTCGTCGTGGTGCTCGCGAGCGATCCCTCGACGCAGCGCGACATCCCGCGCTTCTGCGAGTTTCTCGGCCACGCATTGCTCTCCCGCGAGGAACCGGATGGCGAGTTCCGCTACCGCATCCGCAAGGGCGGCTGATTCCGTGTACCGCTCGCCGCCCGACTGCGGTGCGCTGTGCGCGCTGTTCGACGA
Organism: uncultured Klebsiella sp.; assembly: GCA_964465455.1. Classification (GTDB taxonomy): domain Bacteria; phylum Pseudomonadota; class Gammaproteobacteria; order Pseudomonadales; family UBA5518; genus UBA5518. Next base: position 543 of record CAYXJM010000192.1, on the reverse strand, counting down.
GCTGTTCCTCGCGAGCGACAACACGCGCCTCGTGCCGGGCGGCGAGGAGCCGGTCTACCTGCCCGCCGGTGCGGGGCACACCGAGCACCGCATCGTGTTCCGGCTCGACTACGCGGCGAGCGCGCTGCACGAGATCGCGCACTGGTGCATCGCGGGCGCGGCGCGGCGGCAGCTGGTCGACTACGGCTACTGGTACAGCCCCGACGGCCGCGATGCCGCGACGCAGCGCGAATTCGAGCGCCTCGAGGCGCGGCCGCAGGCGCTCGAGTGGCTGCTGGCCGAGGCCTGCGGCATGTGCTTTCGTCCGAGCATCGACAACCTCGACGGCGCGCCGGGCGACCTCGACGCCTTCGCCGTGGCGATAGCGCGCGAGGCCGCGGCGTACTGCACGCTGGGACTGCCGCCGCGCGCGGCGCGCCTGCACGCGGCGCTCGCGGCGCGCTTCGGCGGCCGCGCGACGCTGCGCGCGCAGGACTACGATGCGCGCCGGCTGACCGGCGGCGGCGCCTGAGCATGCAAGCGCACTACCTGCTCGACGCCTCG
>CAYXJM010000191.1:0-5433 GCA_964465455.1 uncultured Klebsiella sp. | reverse complement strand
GTCCTCCACCATGTCGAAGGGCTGGAAGCGGTTGATCGCCCGCTGCACATCCGGGTCGAAATCCTCGATGCCCATGCTCAGGCGCGTGAAGCCGAGCCCCTTCAGCAGCGCGATCGTCCCGGTGTCGACCGAGCGCGGATCGATCTCGATCGAGTACTCGCGCTCGGGCGAGTCGATAAGCGAGAAGTGCTTGGCCAGCCCGTGCATCAGCCGCGTGAGCTCGGCCGGACTCAGGAAGGTCGGCGTGCCGCCGCCCCAGTGCAGCTGCGTCACGCGCCGGCGCCGGTCGAAGTGCCGCGACAGCAGCGCGATCTCCTTCTCCAGCGCGACGATGTAGCGCTCGGCCACCGACGCGTCCCGCGTCACGATCTTGTTGCAGGCGCAGTAGTAGCAGATGTTGCGGCAGTAGGGGATGTGCACGTACAGCGACAGCGGTCCGATGACCGGCGGGCGCTCGAGCAGGTATTCCTCGTACTCGCGCGAGCCGAAACTGTCGACGAACTGCAGCGCGGTCGGGTACGACGTGTAGCGGGGGCCCGCGACGTCGTACTTGCGGATCAGCGCCGGATCCCAGCGGATGCGGTCGTCGAAACCGTGGCTGACTGCTTGGATGTCCATGGCTCTCGTTCCCGGTCCTTCCATTGCGGGGCGATTCCCTTTGCCGAGCATTTTACTGGGCCATTTCCGGGGCGCGTTGATGCACGTCAACGCAGGGCGGAACGGGAATATTGCCGCAACCCCGCCGCCATTCCGTGAATCTTGATGAAGGTCAAATCCGTATCGGGAAAGGCGCCTATAGTTCTGCCCGTGGTTTTTTCGTTTGTTGATGCAATCAGGAGTGAGCGATGAAGAAAGTGTCGAAACTGAGCCTGCTGGCAGCCGCGATGCTGGTGTCCGGAGCCGCGAGCGCGTACGAGGCAGGGGACTGGATCGTGCGTGGCGGTGTCGTGATGGTCGATCCCAACGCGGACAGCAGCAGCCTCAACGTGGACGGCAGTCGCCTGAACGGCACGCACGTGGATGTCGACGAGGACACCCAGCTGCTGCTGAACGTCACCTACATGGCATCCAGCCACGTCGGCGTGGAACTGCTGGCGGCGACGCCGTTCGAGCACACCGTCAACACCGACGGCCTGAACAACTTCGGGCTGAAGGACGTGGACCTGGGCAAGATCAAGCACCTGCCCCCGACGCTGTCAGCGCTGTGGTACCCGATGGCGCCCGCTTCGAAGTTTCAGCCCTTCATCGGACTCGGCGTCAACTACACCGTGTTCTTCGACGAGGACGTGAGCGGCGAGGCAAAGCGCGCGCTGGGCGCCGACAACCTGAAGCTCGACGACTCGTGGGGCCTCGCGGGTCGCGTCGGCATGGACTACATGATCAACGACTGCTGGTCGTTGCATGCCGGTGCCTACTACATCGACATCAGCACCGACGCCGAGGTCGACACCGCGCTGGGCAAGGCGAAGGTCGACGTCGACGTCGATCCGTGGGTCTACACGCTCGGTCTCGGTTACCGCTTCTGATCCGCTCAGGGGTGATGATGGTGATGGGCGTGCGGGTCCTGGCCCAGCGGCAGCGCGATGGCCAGGGTCCACACGCCGAAAGCGATCACCAGCAATCCCGCGACCACGCGTAACCCGCGACGTTGCAGCAGTGCCCTCAGCTCAGCGGCGAGGGCACCGCTGGCAACCACCGCCGGCAAGGTTCCCAGGCCGAAAGCCAGCATCAGCAACGCGCTTTGCGCGGCGCTCCCCGATGTGCTCGCCCAGCCGAGCGTGCTGTAGACCAGCCCGCACGGCAGCCAGCCCCAGGCCATTCCCGCGAACAGCGCCTTGTGCAGCCGGTCCACCGGCATCAGGTGCGCGGCCAATCCCTGCACGCGCCGCCAGGCGCCGTGCCCGGCGCGCTCGAGCAGCGCCAGCGCGTTCAGCCAGCCGGCGAGATACAGTCCCATCAGCACCAGCAGCACGCCGGCCGCGATGCGCAGTGCGCGCATGCCGCCCTGGCCGGCGAGCTCGGCCGCGATGCCGCCGAACAGCGCGCCCATCAGGGCGTAGCTCGTGATGCGCCCGAGGCTGTAGCCGGTCAGCAGCAGGTAGCGGCGCGCGGGGCCGACGTCGCGTCCCAGCGCGAAGGCGAGCGCTGCGCTGATGCCACCGCACATCCCGATGCAGTGCGTGCTGCCGAGCAGGCCCAGCATCAGCGCGGCGAGGAGTTCGGGCGGGTTGCTCATCGTGTCCTCAGGGAGCCCTGCTGCCGGGCGCGGCGTCCGGCGGTGTGTCGGACGCGGTTTCCGGCGCCGCGCCGGCGGCCGCTTCGTCCTCGCGGCCGGGTGCGCGCGCCGGCGTTTCGGCATCGTCGAACAGGATGCTGCGAGAGGCCTTGTCCAGATCGTCGAACTGGCCATTTCCCACGGACCACAGGTATGCCGCCACGGCGAGGCCGAGCAGTATCGTCGTGACCGGGATCAGGACATAGATGCTATCCATGGGTGCCGACAGCCTCTGTCACCGTTCGTGGAGCGGCATCGTTGCGCAGCCGCAGCGCGTTGGCAATCACGACGAGCGAGCTGGCCGACATGCCGATCGCGGCGAGCCAGGGGGGCACCAGGCCGATCGCGGCAAAGGGCACGGCGGCGAAGTTGTAGACGATGGCCCACGTGATGTTCTGGCGGATCACCCGGCGCGCGTGGCGCGCGGTGCGGATGGCCTGCGGGATACGTCCCAGGTCGGGGGCGAGCAGCATGCAGTCGGCGTTGGCGCGCGTGACGTCGGCGGCGTTGGCCATCGCGATCGATACGCCGGCACCGGCCAGCACCGCGACGTCGTTGATGCCGTCGCCGACCATCACCACGCGCCGGCCCGCCGTCTGCATCGCGCGGATCGCCGCGAGCTTCTGCTCCGGGGAGCAGGCGGCGTGCCACTCAGCGACGCCTAGCGTGCGCGCGATGCGATCGACCTCGCTCGCGACGTCGCCGCTCAGCAGCGCGACGGCGAGCCCCGCCTCGCGCAGCGTCGCGACCGCGCCCGCCGCTTCCGGGCGCAGGGTGTCGGTCAGCCTGAACCAGGCCAAGGCGCGATCGTCCGCGGCCAGCAGGATCCACTTGCCCGCATCCGGAGGCGCTGACGCCGCGGCCAGTGCGAATTCCGGCGTGCCGATCCGGTAGCGGCACCCCGCGACGCTGCCTTCCAGTCCGCCGCCGGGATGCGCACGGAAGTCCTCGACTCGCTCGCGCGCCTCGCCCGCGAACGCCGCCGCGATCGGATGTTCCGACATCGCCTCCAGGCTTGCCGCGATGCGCAGGCACTCTGCGCGATCCATGTTCGCCAACGGGCGCACTTCCTCGAGCCGCACCTCGCCGGTCGTGAGCGTGCCGGTCTTGTCGAACACCACGGTGTCCGCATCGGCCAGCCCATCCAGCGCATGTCCGCGCGTGACCAGGAAGCCGCGCTCCCGCAGCGCCGCCGTGGCGGTCGTCATCGCCGCGGGCGTGGCCAGCGACAGCGCACAGGGGCAGCTCACCACCAGCACCGAGAGGACGATCTCCAGCGCGCGCTCCGGCTCGTGCAGCAGCCACCACCAGCCGGCGAGCGCGGACACGAGGATCACGCCGAGCACGAACCAGCGCGAGGAGCGATCGGCGAGCTGCACGATGGCCGGCTTCTCCTGCTGGGCGCGGTCGACCAGCGCGAGGATCGAGCCGAGTCGCGAATTGAGGCCCGTGGCCTGCACCCGCACGGTCAGCACGCCGTCGGTGTTCAGTGTGCCGGCGCTGACACGGTCGCCCGCGACCTTCGTTACCGGCAGCGACTCGCCGCTGATGCTCGACTCGTCGACGCTGCTGCGGCCATCGCTGACGGTGCCGTCGGCGGGCAAGGCCTCGCCGGGGCGGATCAGCACCAGGTCTCCCGCGCACAGGCGGCCCACCGGCACAAGTTCGTGGGAGCCGTCCGGCAGCACGCGCGTCGCGGCCGCGGGCACCAGCGACAGCACGTTGCCGCCCGCGAGACCGGCGCGGTGGCGCGCGCGCATCTCCAGGTAGCGGCCCAGCAGCACGAAGAACGTGAACATCGCGACCGAGTCGTAGTAGACGTGGCCGCCGCCGGTGATCGTGAACCACACGCTGGCGGCGAAGGCGAGCGCGATTGCGAGTGCGATCGGCAGGTCCATGCCCGGAGCGAGGTGGCGCAGGCCGCGCGCGGCCCCGCGGAAGAACGGTGCGCTGGAATAGGTGATCACCGGCAGGCACAGCACCAGGCTGGCCCAGCGCAGGTACTCGCGGTAGCTCGATTCCATGCCCTCGAAGTCGCCCAGATACAGCGCGATCGCGAACATTCCGATCTGCATCTGCACGATGCCCGCGAGGCCCATGCGCCGCAAGGCGCTGCGGTTCTCGAGGCGCTGCGCCTGCAGGCGCGTCGAACCGAGGAAGGGGTGGGGGCGATAGCCGAGTGCGCGGATGCCGGCCATCAGCTGGCTCAGCGGAAGCTGGTCGATGCGCCAGCGCACGCTGGCGCGCTGCTCGGCGAGGTTCACGCTGACCTCGGCCACGCCGGGCTGGCGCTGCAGGTGGTGCTCGATCAACCAGGTGCAGGCCGCACAGTGGATCCCGTCGACCGCGAACTGCGCGCGGCAGAAGCCGTCGGGCTCGCGCACCACGAAATCGCCCTGCGCATCCTCGGCGTCGAACACCGCGTATTCCGCCCTGCCGGATCCGGCATCGGCCGGCTCGGCCGCGGTGCTGTCGCGGTGGCGGTAGTAGCCGGCCAGCCCGCTGCCCGCGATCAGGCTCGCCACCGCGGCGCAGCCGGCGCAGCACATCTGGCGCGTCGTGCCATCGATCTCGACGTGGAAGTCGCTGCCGGCGGGCACCGGCAATCCGCAGTGGAAGCAGGCTGCGGTCATGCGCTCACTGTGCGCCCAGTTGCACGGTCTCGATGGCGGCCCCGGCAGGTGGCACCAGCGTTCCGCGCAGGCGCCACGCACCGCCGTCGGCGCTGTCTTCGGGCTGCAACATCAGGTAGCGCTTGCCGTCCAGCGGCGCGGAGGCCTTGCCGAGGAAGATCCCTTGGCCCGCCGCCTGCAGCGTGACCGACTGGTCCTTCTCGTCATCGGTGGGATGGAGTATGGCGAGGCTCAGTTGCTTCGCGGCAAGGGCCGGTCCGGCGAGGTGCAGTTCCAGCCCGAGGGTGGTGGTGTCGTAGCGCAATTCGCCGCTGATGCCGAGTTCGCGCGCATGCGCTTCCTGCTCCAGGCGCCGGTTGATGGCCAGCCCTTCCTTGTAATAGTCGTCGCGCACCAGAGCCTCGTCCGTGCGCAGCGCAAGGTACAGCGTGACGAAGCAGGCCACCACCACCGTCAGTGGCAGCAGGATCAGGAACCAGGGCCAACCCTGCCGGTACCACGGCGCGGGCTCGCTCATCGCACCGG
>CAYXJM010000190.1:0-5437 GCA_964465455.1 uncultured Klebsiella sp. | reverse complement strand
TGGTACCGCAGCTACTGGTTCAAGTTCAACGTCTTCATCTTCTGGTGGATCGTTCTCGCCACGTATTTCCACACCGAGTACTTCTTCGACGTGCTCGGCATGCGCTACCGCTTCCCGGAGGTCACGCTGTACCTGGATTCCGCGCTGCTCGGCCCCGACGAGGCCACCGCGCTCGCGGAGTTCAAGAAAGTGCCGCCGTCGATGTACTTCAACGCGACCGCGTTCTTCATCGTCTACCACACCACCGCCGTGATCCTGATGCGCCGCATCCGCACGATGACGCTCGCGTGGGCGCCGCTCGCGCGCGGGCTGGCCTGGGCGGTGATCGTCGGTGCCGTGGCGCTGTTCTGGGGCTGGGGCGAGACGGCGTTCTACTTCAAGCTCGCGCCCAACGACATGAAGAACGTGTGGTACGAGGACCTCGACCGCATGCTGCAGTACGGCTCGTACTTCTACGCGCTGTATTTCGTCGTCGCGTTCCCGGTGGTCTACCGCCTCGACGAGGAGGCCGAGGGCGAGCGCTGGAGCCTGGGGCGCGTGCTGATCGAGGCTTCCGCCGTCGGCATGCTCACGCTGCTGCTGATCGATCTCGCCACCTGGGCTATCGGCGGCAAGCTCTGACGATCGCAGAGGTCCTCGCGCCGGACTTAGCCGATGAGCCCCGCGATCCGCAGCGAGGCCTATGCGAGCTACGTGCTGGCGCTGGTGTTCCTGGTTGCGGTGTTCAACGTCTGCGACCGCACCATCGTCTCGGTGCTGGTGGACGACATCCGGGCCGACCTCGCCCTGGACGACCGCCAGATGGGCCTCGTGATGGGCTTCGCCTTCTCGTTCACCTACCTGCTGGCGGGCATTCCGCTGGCGCGTCTCGCGGACCGCCACTCGCGCGTGCGCGTCGTGGCGGCGGCGCTCTTCGTGTGGAGCCTGATGACGGCTGCGGCTGGCGCCGCGCAGAACTTCGCGCAGCTCGTCGCCGCGCGCATGGGCGTGGGGCTCGGCGAGGCCGGCGGCAGCCCGGCCAGCCACTCGCTGCTCACCGACTACGTGCCCCCCGCGCGCCGCGCGCGCGCCATGTCGCTGCTCAGCATCGGCGCGCTCGTGGGCATGGGCGGCGGCGTGATCTACGGCGGCTGGGCGAGCGAGCAGTTCGGCTGGCGGCTCGCGCTGGTCAGCGTCGGCATGCCGGGCGTCGTGCTCGCGCTCGTCTTCCTGCTCACGGTGGACGAGCCGCCGCGCCGGGCGGCCGACACGTCGGCCGCCGACGAGTTCAGCGGCAAATCCCTCGGCGGGGTGCTGTGGCAGCTCGCGCGCACTCCCGCCTTCGTCTGGCTCACGATCGGCGCGACCTGCGTGACCGTCGTCGCGATGGGACGCAACTTCTGGGAGCCGACCTTCCTGCGCCGCGTCTACGGCATGGATGCGGCCGAGGCGGGGCTGTGGTACGCGCTGATCTCGCCCTTGCCCGCGGCGCTCGGTGCGTGGCTCTGCGCGAGCCTGACCGACCGGCTCGCCGCGCGCGACCGGCGCTGGTACGGCTGGTTTCCGGCGCTGTCGGCGCTGCTGCTGGTGCCGCTCGGTCTCACGTTCTACCTCGCGCCGGCGGACGTGCGCGTGGCCGGCGTGCCGATCGGCTTCTTCTTCTCGGTCGCGGCCTCGCTGGTGGGCGCCGGCTGGGCGCCGGCCACCATGGCGGTGGCGCAGGGGCTGGTGCCGCCGAGCGCGCGCGCCGTGACCGCGGCGACCTGGAGCATGATCTCGAGCTTCGTCGGCCAGGGCCTCGGGCCGCTCGTGGTCGGCGACCTGAACATCCGCCTTGCCCCGGACTATGGCGACGAAGCGGTGCGCTACTCGCTGGTCGCGGTGAGCGTGCTGCCGTTGCTGGCGGTGGCGAGTTACCTGTTGCTCGCGCGCACGCTCGGCTCCGGCCGCGCGGGGAATGACCCGTCATGAAGCGCGCTGCACGGTGGAGCCGCGCGTGAGTTTCGCCGATGCTCCGGCCGACCTGCGCGGGCGCGACCTATCGAAGCGCCGGGCGGGCGGCCGCGCGGGCGACGTGCACCGGGATGCCGCTCATGCGCGGCATTGCGTTGATCGTCTCGCGCCCGTGCACCGAGGAGACGAGAAGGTTGGTCGAGGCGCCGTGCACGCGCGGGTCGGCGGCTTCGCCCGGCAGCATGCCGAAGCCGTGGGCGCACGACACCACGCCGCGACGCAGGTCGGGGTCCGCCGCGGCGAGCACCTCGATCTCGCCCGCCCCGGAGCGCACGCGCACCAGCTCGCCCTCGATGATTCCCTCGCGCGCCATATCGTCGGGATTCATGTACAGCAGGTTGGTGGGGATCCGCGGACGCACCGAGGGCAGGTCCTTGCAGGCGGAATTCACCGCATCGCGCAGCCGCCGCACCGCGAACCGGTACGGGTAGCCGGCGTAGGACCGGCCGCGCCCCGTGGCGTCGACGTCCCGCGCGAGCACCGCGATCTCTTCGCGCACGTCCGGCGGCGCCAGGCTGAAGCGGTGCGGCGAGTCGGGGTCGCCCGGCTCGACGCACTGCGGATCCGCGTCCAGCATCAGGCCGCGCGGCGCGGCCTTCAGCGCGTCGAAGGCAACGGGCGCATGGCGCGCCGCTATCGCGAGCAGTTCGTCCGTCGCCGGGCGCGTGCGCATGTCGAGCGGCATCCCGAAGTGCTGCAGCGCCAGGCCGAGCCGCCGTGCCAGTTCCCAGAAGTACACCCAGTCGTCGTGCACGTCGGCGCCCGCCGGCGGCGTCGCGATCGCCGGCGTGTAGCGCGTGTAGGGTTCCGGGGTAACGAGGTTCTCGTAGATGAAGATCGGCAGGTCGGCGCGCTCGTACTGCAGCGTCGGCGGCAGCACGTAGTGCGAGAGCCGGGCGGTCTGGGTCATGAAGGGCTCGATCGTCACCAGCAGCTCGAGCGAACGCAGCGCCGCGACGATGCGTTGCTGGTCCGGCACGGCCGAGGCCGGGTTGCCGCCGTGCACCAGCAGGCAGCGGACCTGCCCCGCGCCGGGCGTGAGGATCTCGTCGGCCAGGATGCCGGTGGGCAGTTCGCCGTCGATCACGCCGAAACCGCCGATGCGGCTCCTGTAGCCGTGCTCCCACCAGCGCGGCGCCGGGATCACCTCGGCCTTGCGCGGCCAGCGCGGCAGGATCGCGCCGGGATTGGGCACCGGTTCGCCCTCGCGCACGAAGCGTCCGCAGATCACGTTCAGGCACTCGATCAGGTGCTCGGCGAGGTTGCTGCCGGGCGACATGTCGGGCCCCGTGGCGCTCGAGCAGGCGCCGCGACGGCTGTCGCGCGCGAACACGGCGGCCGCCTCGCGCAGCGTCGCCTCGGTCACGTCGGCGCGGCGGGCCACGTAGTCCGGCGTGAACGGCGCCAGCGCCGCGCGCAGCGCCTCGAGATCGCCGGCGTGGCGCGCGCAGAACTCGCGGTCCTGCCAGCCCTCGGCGAGCACGATGTGGATGATCCCCGCGAGCACCGTGCAGTCCTCGCCCGGCAGCGGCTGCAGGAACACGTCGGCGAAGCGCGCCGTTTCCGAGCGTCGCGGGTCGATCACGACGAGCTTCATGCCGCGCGCCTTCGCCTGCTTCAGGCGCTTCAGCGGGTTGCGGTTGTCGAAGCCGTTCATCGACACCGACACCAGCGGGTTCGCGCCGACGATCATGAACACCTCGCCGCGGTCGAAGGGATCGCGTCCCGCGGGCCAGATGCCGATGCGTCCCAGGGCCACCGCCTTGGCCGACTGGTCGATCGTGACCGATGAAAAGGCCTTGGGGCTGCCGGCGGCGGCCAGAAACTCGTTCAGCATGCGCACCGAGGCCGAGGTGAAGAAGGCGCCGCCGCCCTTGTAGCCCGCCAGCGCCTCGGGTCCGTGCGTCGCGAGCAGCGTGCCGATCTTCGCGGCGATCTCGTCGAGTGCCTGCGCCAGCGGGACCGGTGCGAAGGAGCCGTCGGGCATGCGCTTCAGCGGGTGCAGGATGCGCTCCGGGCTGTTGTGCGCCTCCGGCGCCGCCATGCCCTTGAAGCAGGCGTAGCCCAGCGTCTGCGGGTCGTCGTGGTCGCCGCGCACGCTGACGAGCCGCTGCCGCTCGTCCAGCGTCACACGCACGCCGCAATGGCCCATGCACAGGCGACAGAACGACAGGGCTTCGGGTTGGTCCATGCTGCGCGTGCTCCGTGGCGGCGTGCCCGCGCGGACATTCCGGCGGGTCGCGCCTATTTCAGCGAATTGCCGGGCGCGGGGGAAGACTCAGGATGACGGGGCGTCGCTGGTCTGGTGCAGCAGGCGCACGGTGCCCTGCTCGTCGACGGTCTCGAGTCGCACGTTGAAGCCCCACAGCCGGTGCAGGTGCTTCAGCACCTCGCGGCAGGAGTCGGCGAGCGGAATGCCCTGGAACGGAATGTAGCGCAGCACCAGCGAGCGGTCGCCGCGGATGTCGGTGTCCCAGACCTGGATGTCGGGCTCGTTCATGCTCAGGTTGTACTGGTTCGAGAGCACGCGGCGGATGTGCTTGTAGCCGGATTCGTCGTGGATCGCGCTGATCGAGAGTTCGGCGCTGCCCGGATCGTCGACGACGGCGAACATGCGGAACTGCCGCATCAGCCGCGGCGACAGGAACTGCGCCACGAAACTCTCGTCCTTGTAGTTGCGCATGGCGAAATCCAGCGTCTTGCGCCAGTCGGAACCGGCGATGTCGGGGAACCAGCGGCGGTCCTCCTCGTCGGGCTCCTCGCAGATGCGCTTGATGTCGGTGTAGATCGCGAAGCCCAGCGCGTAGGGGTTGATTCCCGAGAAGTGCGGGCTGTCGAAGGCCGGCTGGTTCACGACGTTGGTGTGCGAGTGCAGGAACTCGAGCATGTAGGCATCGCCGATCACGCCCTCGTCGTAGAGCCTGTTCATGATCGCGTAGTGCCAGAACGTGGCCCAGCCCTCGTTCATGACCTGGGTCTGGCGCTGCGGGTAGAAGTACTGCCCGAGCTTGCGCACGATGCGCACGATCTCGCGCTGCCACGGCGCGAGCAGCGGGGCGTTCTTCTCGATGAAGTACAGGATGTTCTCCTGCGGCTCGGGCGGGAAGCGCGGAGCGGCCTGCGCGGCGGCCTTCCCGCGCGGGTGGGGGATCGTGCGCCACAGCTCGTTGACCTGCGACTGCAGGAAGGCCTCGCGCTCCTCCTGGCGGCGGCGTTCCTCGCGCAGGCTGATCGGATTCGGCCTCTTGTAGCGGTCCACCCCGTGGTTCATCAGCGCGTGGCAGGAGTCCAGCAGCAGCTCGACCTCGAGCTCGCCGTGGCGCTGCTCGCACTCGGCGACGTAGTTGCGCGCGAAGACGAGGTAATCGACGATCGCCTCGGCGTCGGTCCAGGTGCGGAACAGGTAGTTCGACTTGAAGAAGGAGTTGTGGCCGAAGCAGGCGTG
>CAYXJM010000189.1:2552-5439 GCA_964465455.1 uncultured Klebsiella sp. | reverse complement strand
GTACTGGTTGCCGCCGAGCGCCGTGAAGCAGTCGGGGAACACCACGATCGCCGGCTTCATGCGCTTCTGGTGCACGAGGCGCGCGAGCCGCTCGGGCACGTTTTCCTCGAAGCCGCGCCACGCGAGGTGCGCCGGTCCCGAGCCCATGAAGCCGGCGAGATCGAACAGCACCGGGAAGCGCCGGCGCGGGCTGGCGGCGTGGTACTGCGGCGGCAGCCACACGTGCAGCTTGCGCACGTGCGGGTCGCCGAGCGGGTTGTCTCTCAGCACCGTGGAGACGTGCTCGAGCGTGACCAGTTGGCCCTCGGGCCAGTTGCTGCGCTTCAGCGACATCGCGCGAGGTCCTCCTGTCGGGCGAGGCCGGCCGTCACTGCCAGCTGAATCGCGGCTGGGCGAAGTGGCCGACGCGGGTGTGGCGCCCGGCGAGCGCGACCTCGCGGAACTGGTAGAGGATGGCGCCGGTCGGGGCATGGAGCCTGTCGCCGATCGACGGCAGCGCGAGGCAGATGGCGGGCTGGTCGCTGTGCGCGACCGCCTCCAGCGTCGGTGCGTCGGGCGAGGCCAGCTCCGCCAGCGGGATCCGGTGCACTCGCGCCACTTCGCGCGGATCCGGCGCCAGCCCCGTCTCGTCCTCGACCCACACCACGAAGGGACGTATGCGAAAACCGGACTGCGTGGCGTAGTCGTCGAGCCGGCCAAGGATGGCCTCGCGCCCGGGCGCGAGACCGAGCTCCTCGTGCAGTTCGCGCAGCGCCCCGTCGGCCTCGCTCTCGCCCGGATCGACGCGCCCGCCGGGCAGCGCGTACTGGCCGGCGTGGCGCGTGATGGTCGCGGGACGGCGGGTGAGCAGGCAGGCGGCCTCGCCGCCCTCGCCGGCGACGATGGCGATCACGACCGCGGCGCGGCGCAGCTCTTCCGGGCTGAGGGTGTGGGCGGTGAAGTGCGCCAGGCGGTCGGCGATGGCCCCGCGCAGCGCGGCGCCGAAGGGCAGGCTGGCGTTCAGGCGCTCATCGCGAGCGCCGCATGCGGCCACGCGGGGCGGAAGCGTTCCAGGCATTCACTCGCCTTGTCGCGGCATTTGCCGCAGCAGGTGCCGACCAGCAGCGTGTCTTCGAGATGCGCCATGGTCGCCGCGCCATTGACCACGGCATCCGCGATTTCGGTGTCGGTCACGGCGTTGCAGATACACACGTACATCGGTAGCTCCCGGGGGAGAAGGTACGGACGATGACGTCATGTTAATTGCAATGAGAGTGATTCGCAATACGGAATCATTACGATTCCGTAGCCCCCCGGGGCGGGCCGGGCCGCTCACATCTTCGACTGCAGGTAGTTCTCGATGCCGACCTTGCCGATCAGGTCGAGCTGGGTCTCGATCCAGTCGATGTGCTCTTCCTCGGAGGCCAGGATGTCCTCGAGGAGCTCGCGCGAGACGTAGTCGCGCACCGATTCGCAGTGCGCGATGGCCTCGCGCAGCAGCGGCACCGCTTCCAGTTCCAGCGCCAGGTCGGCCTCGAGGATCTCGCGGGTGCTCTCGCCGATGCGCAGCGTGCCCAGGTCCTGCAGGTTCGGCAGCCCCTCGAGGAACAGGATGCGCTCGATCAGGCGGTCGGCGTGCTTCATCTCGTCGATCGACTCGTGGTACTCGTGCTCGTCGAGTTCCTTGAGGCCCCAGTTCTTGTACATGCGCGCATGCAGGAAGTACTGGTTGATCGCGGTGAGCTCCTGCCGGAGCACCTTGTTGAGGAACTGGATGACCTGCTTGTCGCCTTTCATGGGGGGGTTCTCCGCGTGCCGGGTTTCGGCGTGCATGCTACCAGCTTTGCCGCGCCGCTGCCGCGCGCGACCGGGCGCTCAGATCCCGCGTTCGATGATGCCCCGCAGGCCGCTCACGTCGTAGCCCGCCTGCGCGGCGGCCGCGATGATGGCGTCGGCCGGCGCGCTGCCCGACTGCGCCAGGGCCCACAGCATCGTGCAGCGGGTGCCGCTGCGGCAGAAGGCCAGCACCGGCTGCTCGGCGCGCGCCAGCAGTTCGCGGAAGGCGTGCACGTCGCGCTCGGTCAGCGCGCCCGAGACCACGGGCTGGTGGTGGTACTCGAGCCCAAGTTCGCGCGCGGCGGCCTCGAGCTCGCGCGCCGAGGGCTGCAGGAAGTCCTCGCCGTCCGGGCGGTTGTTGATCAGCGTCCTGAAGCCGAGCCGCGCGGCCTCGGCGACTTCCCGTACCGAGAGTTGCGGCGCGACGCTGACGGCGTCGCTGAGCTTGCGCACATCCATGCCTGGTTCCTGTGGCGGGTCGATGAATGAAGAGGGCACAGCATACGGTGCGCGGCGGCGCGACGGAACCGCACCGTCGCCGCCCGGACCGGCCGCCGGGGAGTTCGGTGCACCCGTTCATAAAATGGAATAAGTATTTATCTTTTTATTCTTTACTAAATTAGTGCGGTTGCCGCTAAGCTGCGCGCTTTTTTCGGCGCGCCGGAGTGTGCGCCTCACGATACGGATGGGGCGCCGCGGGATGCGGCGTCGCGCCGATGGCAAGGTAGCACCTCATGTCCTTTCGAACCGTTCTCCGCACCGCCCTGGCGCTCGCCATCGCGGGAGCATCGGCGGCCCACGCCACCAACGGCTACGTGCCGCACGGCTATGGCATCAAGTCCAAGGGGGCGGCTGGCATCGGCGCCGCGCTGCCGCAGGACACGCTGACCATCGCGACCAATCCGGCCGGCCTCGTCGCCGTGGGCCATCGCTCCGACGTCGGGGTGGAGCTCTTCGTGCCGGATCGCGAGGCGTATATCAGGGGCAACGCCTTCGGCCCGGACCAGCGCTTCGACGGCAACGGCACCGAGTATTTCCTGATCCCGGAGCTGGGCCACAGCCACCTGGTCTG
>CAYXJM010000189.1:0-2452 GCA_964465455.1 uncultured Klebsiella sp. | reverse complement strand
TTCTCGAGCGACCCGGCCAACCTCGAGCACAACGACGGCGACGATTCCTTCGGCGCCGGCGTGCGCATCGGCTGGATGGGCGAGATCACCGACTGGCTGACGCTGGGGGCGAGCTGGCAGTCGGAGACGTACATGGAGGAGTTCGACAAGTACGCCGGGCTGTTCGCCGAGCAGGGCGGCTTCGACATTCCGGAGAACTACGTCCTCGGCGCGGCCCTGAAGCTCGGCGACGCCACCACCGTGGCGCTGGACTGGCAGACGATCAAGTACAACGACATCTTTTCCGTGGGCAACAACCTGGACCGGCTGTTCGCGGGCAATCTGCTCGGCAGCGACAACGGCCCGGGCTTCGGCTGGCAGGACATGAGCACGCTGAAGCTCGGCGTGGTGCACCGGCTGTCGGATCGCGTGACGCTGCGCGCCGGCTACAGCCACGGCGACCAGCCGATCCCGCGCGACGAGACTTTCTTCAACATCATCGCGCCGGGAGTGATCGAGGACCACGTGTCGCTCGGCGCGACCTTCGCGGTCGGCGAGCGCAACGAGATCAGCATTGCCTACACGCGGGCCCTGGAGGAGGAGGTGAACGGCAAGGGTTCCATTCCCCCCATGCTCGGCGGCGGCGAGGCCGGCTTCTCGATGTCGGAGGATTCCTTCGGCCTCGCGTGGTCGATAAAATACTGATATGAGAACGATTTTCAGTGGATTTCAGGCATGACTGACATGGTTCACCTGGTGGGCGGCGGCGCGCTGATCGGCGCCGGCGCGGCCCTGTTGGCGCTCGCCAACGGGCGCATCGCGGGCATCAGCGGCGCGTTCGGCAGCCTGCTCGACGGCGACGCCGGTCCCCGGCGCTGGCGGCTCGGTTTCCTGCTGGGGCTGGTGCTGCCCGCCCTGTACCTGCTGCTGGCCGACGTCGACGTCGCGATGGCCGGCGGCGCGGGCTGGCTGCTCGCGGCCGGCCTGCTGGTGGGCATCGGCACCCGCGTGGGATCCGGCTGCACCAGCGGACACGGGGTCTGCGGCATGGCCAACCTCTCGCGCCGCTCGATCGTGGCCACGCTGCTCTTCATGGGCACGGCGATGGCCACGGTCTACGTCGTGCGCCACGTGCTGGCGGGGTGAGACCGATGCGCATTCCGGCTTTCCTCACCGCGCTCGTCGCCGGCCTGCTGTTCGGCACCGGCCTGATCGTCTCCGGCATGACCGATCCGCAGAACGTGCTGGCCTTCCTCGACATCGCCGGCAACTGGAACCCCGCGCTCGCGGTGGTGATGGCGACCGCGATCGCCGTCACGGCCCCCGCGCTGTGGCTGCTGAAGAAGCGCGGCCAGACCCTCTCGGGCGAAGGCTGCGACATCGCCAACCGCAATCCGGTCGACCTGCCGCTCGTCGCGGGCGCGATCGTGTTCGGCATCGGCTGGGGCATGTCGGGTATCTGCCCCGGCCCGGGCCTGATCATCGCGGTCGGCGGCGTGCCGGGCGGGCTGCTGTTCGTCGCCGCGATGGCCGCGGGCATGCGGCTCAGCGGCATGGTGCTGCGCCGCCTCGGCTCCACCGCCGCCCCCTGACGCCCCGTTACTTGCCGAGGGCGCCGAGAGCGAGCTTCACGAGGGAGTCGGCCACCCAGTCGGGCAGGGCGCTCAGCGCGACGCGCTGCGGGTCCGGCTTCACGGAGTAGGCGATGCGCGGGTAGCGGGTGGTCAGGGCGGTGTGCACCACTTCCGCCAGCAGCTCGGGATCGTGGGCCTTGCCCTGTTCCCTGATCGTCGCCTTCTTGATGGACTTCAGCAGGCCCTTGAAGTGGGTCGAGGCATCCGCCACGCGATCGAAGTTCTGCTCGATGCTGGCGACCATCCCGGTGCGGAACGGCCCGGGCTGGATCTTGATCACCGGCACGTCGAGGAACATCAGCTCGCGCCGCAGCGCGTCCGAGTAGGACTCGATCGCGTGCTTGCTGAGCGAGTAGGCGCCGTTGAACGGCATCGTCATCTGCCAGCCCGTCTCGGAGCTGATGTTGACGATGCGACCCTTGCGCGCCAGCACCAGCGGAAACAGCGCGTGGTTGACGCGCACCGTGCCCATCACGTTGACGTCGAGCACGCGGCGGATGACGTCGGGATCGATCTCGACCACCGAGCCCACCGCGAGGATGCCCGCGAAGTTCACGATGCCGTCCAGCCCGTCGCAGGCGCGCGCCACGCGCCGGCGCGCCGCCTCGCAGCTCGCGGCGTCCGTGACGTCCAGCTGCACCGTCACGATGTTCTCGACGCCGTCCAGCGCCTTGAGCGCCTTGGCGTCGAAATCCGCCGCGAACACCGTCCAGTCCCGTTCCGCCAGGTAGCGCGCGGTGGCGCCGCCGAGCCCGCCGCCCGCACCCGTGATGAATACCGTCTTCGTCGCGCCGCGCCGCCGAGCCATGAGCTGCCTCCTCAATCACAGCATTTGCATT
>CAYXJM010000188.1:0-5460 GCA_964465455.1 uncultured Klebsiella sp. | reverse complement strand
TGGTGAGCGACGCGCTCGACATCTTCTTCGACGTGCGCAGCGTGCCGGGCCTGAAAAAGAAGCCCTCCACCTCGGAGCTGATCGACTGGCTGAAGCTGCTGATGGCCGACGACATTCCCGACGAGGTGCTGAAGAACCACGACGCCAGCAAGGCGATTCCGCCGCTGTACGGTGCGCTCGTGAAGAACGAGCAGGACGTGCACCTGCTCGAGCGCCTGGCGTTCATGCACCGGCGCGAGAGCCGGCGCTAGGACGGCGCGCACGCAGGACCGGGACGCCGCGATGCTTCTCAATTTCTTCCACGGCCTGCGCAACGGCGGCGTGCCGGTGTCGATCCGGGAATACCTCGACCTGCTCGGCGCGCTCCGCGAACGCCTCGCCTTCGCCGACGTCGACGCGTTCTACTACCTGAGCCGCGCGGTGCTGGTGAAGGACGAGAAGTACTTCGACAAGTTCGACCGCGCCTTCGCGGCCTATTTCCGCGACGTCGCCTCGATCGACGACATCATCGAGGCGCTCATCCCCGACGAGTGGCTGCGCAGGGAATTCGAGAAATTCCTCAGCGAGGAGGAGAAGGCGAAGATCGCATCGCTCGGCGGCCTCGAGAAGCTCATCGAGGAGTTCAGGAAGCGCCTCGCCGAGCAGAAGGAGCGCCACCAGGGCGGCAACAAGTGGATAGGCACCGGGGGCACCTCCCCGTTCGGCGCCGGCGGCTACAATCCCGAGGGCATCCGCGTCGGGCCCGAGGGCGGCCAGGGGCGCGCGGTCAAGGTCTGGGAGAAGCGCGAGTACAAGAACCTGGACGACTCGGTCGAGCTCGGCACGCGCAACATCAAGCTGGCGCTCCGGCGGCTGCGCAAGTTCGCGCGCAGCGGCGCCGCCGAGGTGCTCGACATGCCCGACACCATCCGCTCCACGGCGAAGAATGCCGGCCTGCTGGACCTCAAGATGGTCCCCGAGCGGCACAACACGGTGAAGGTGCTGATCTTCTTCGATGTCGGCGGCTCGATGGAACCGCACGTGCGCACCTGCGAGCAGCTGTTCTCGGCCGCGCGCAGCGAGTTCAAGCACATGGAATACTACTACTTCCACAACTTCATCTACGACTCGGTGTGGCGCAACAACCTGCGGCGCCACGGCGAGAGGATCCCGACCATCGACATCCTTCACAAGTACCCGCACGACTACAAGGTGATCTTCGTCGGCGATGCCTCGATGTCGCCGTACGAGATCCTGCAGCCCGGCGGCAGCGTCGAGTACTGGAACGACGAAGCGGGCGAGCAGTGGATGCGCCGCGTGGCGGACACCTACGCGAAGCTGGTGTGGCTCAATCCGGTGCCCGAGGAGCGCTGGGGTTTCACGCAGTCGATCGACATCACGCGGCGCCTGGTCGAGGACCGCATGTACCCGATGACGCTGAAGGGCATGGAGGAGGCGATGGGGTACCTGAGCCGCTGATCAGCGCGCGAGCCGGGCCCGGAACGCCACCAGCGCGGCGGTCACGGCGACGTTCAGCGACTCGACGCCGTTGGCCATCGGGATGCGCAGGCTCTCGTCGGCCAGTTCGCGCACCGCGGCGCCGACACCGGCGGTCTCTCCTCCGAGCACGAACACCCGCGCGCGGGCGTCGAGGTGGTCGAACAGGCTCGCGCGCGCGTGTCCGTCGAGGATGCTGATCCGCCAGCCGCAGTCGCGCAGCGCCGCCAGCGCCTCCGGGAGGCCGTCGCAGCGCAGCAGCGGCGCACGGAATACCGTCCCCGCGCTGGCCTTGATCACGAGCGGGCAGATGTCGCAGCCACCGCGGCGCGGCAGCACGATGCCCGTCGAGCCGCCGGCCGCCGCGGAGCGGATCAGCATGCCGAGGTTCTGCGGATTGGTGACGCCGTCGACCGCGAGCAGCGCCGCCCCGGTGGCGGGCGCGAGCGGCATCAGCTCGGCGAGCTGGCGGTAGCCCGGGGTGCGCACGTCGGCCGCTACCCCCTGGTCCTCGCGTGAGTGACGCGAGATGCGCGCGAGCTCGGCGCGCTCGTGCAGCACGACGTCCGCCCCCTGCGCGCGCGCCAGCGCCTCGATTTCATCGAGCAGCGGCGCTGGCTTGTTGCTCCGGGCCAGGTGCAGCCGCTCGCACACCACGCCATCGGCCTGCAAGGCTTCGAGAACGGTCTTGCGGCCATAGACGGTGAGGCAGCGGCCAAAACGGGATTTGCGCTGCTGGTAGCGCTCGGAGGGAACCGAGGAAGGATCTTTCACGGGGGGCACGCCGCCGGCTGCCGCAGCGACACCGCGGCACGAGGCACCGCCACGCGGCGCGGCAGCGCTGACTTCGCGCTCAGGCTCGTCCCTGCATGCGCGCGATGTAGCGTTGCGCGCCTGCGCTGGCCTCGTCGCGGGACGGGTAGGGTCCTTCCTGGGTCTTCTCGCGCGTCACGAAGAACCACTGTCCGTTGATCTGGCAGAAACGGTCCGAGCGGAAGTGGAATGGATTCGGCTCGCCGGCCCTGCAATATGTCATCGGTTTTCTGGCGTCGTGTGTTCTGACGCATTAGCAGCAACTTTTATGCCTGACATCGAATTGACGGGGGAATCATACGCTTCCCCCGCCAGGGCGCAGAGGCAAGCGCCCGAAGTGTAAAAGAAATTGACAGAAATCATCGTGGGCCGTGTCAAATTGGTGCGGCATTGGTCCCGCCGGCCGGAGTGTTCAGTCGCGCCAGCCGGGCGTGAGCAGCAGGCCCTCGGCGAGCTGCGCGCGCGGCTGCCAGTCCAGCGCGGCGCTGATCGCCGCGTTGTCGCACACCCAGTCGGGGTGTCGCAGCTCGTTCAGCTTCTCCGGTGTCAGCATCGGCGCGCGTCCGAGCAGGCGTCCCAGCGCCCGGTTGCCGCGCGCGACCAGGTCGAGCGGCGCGCGCGGAATCTCCCACGCGCGGATCGCGCGGCCGCAGGCGACGCCCACGATCCGGCACAGCGCCGCCCAGTCGTAACCGCCGTCGCGGCCGTCGTGCAGGCTCCACGTGGCAGCGGGTGCCGCCGGGGCCTCGAGCCAGGCCTGCGCAGCGCGTGCGAGGTCGTGGACGAAGATCAGCGACAGCCTGTCCGACGCGCTGCCCGCACAGGGCGCGAGCCCCGTGCGCGCCATGAAGCGGAACACGGGCAGCATCTCGCGGTCGCCCGGACCGTAGACGGCCGGAGGGCGCAGGATCGCGAGCGGGCGCGCGCCCGCTCGCGCCAGCAGCAGTTCCTCCGCGCGTCGCTTGCTGGCGGCATAGTGCGACAGCGCGGGCTCGCGTGCCGCGAGCGACGAGAAGAAGAGCAGGCGGGCGCCCGGCGCCGCGGCATCCATGGCGGCGAGCAGGGCGGCGCTGCCATCGACGTTGGCGGTATCGAAGTCGGCGCGGCTGGCGCCGCGCACCGCGCCGGCCAGGTGCAGCACGGCATCGGCGTCACGCACCAGGGCGCGCAACGCCTCCGCAGAGGCGATGTCGCCCGGCACGATTTCCACTCCCGGTGCGAGCGCGTGGCGCGCCGCCGCCGCGTCGCGCGCCAGCGCGCGCACGCGGTATCGCGGTGATTCGAGCAGGGAGCAGATGTGGCGGCCGATGAAGCCCGTCGCGCCGGTGATCGCGACGCGCACCTCAGGCCCCGTCGGCAGCGCCGGTCCGGTTCAGGCCGAAGCCTGCTTCAGCGACATGCCCTCGGCCATGGCGGCCACTTCGGCCAGGTCGTGCGAATCCATGAAGTTCTGCCGCGCCTTGGAGCGCGACAGCTTGCCCGAGGAGGTGCGCGGCAGAGTGTGCGGCGGCACCAGCTCGACGTAGCAGTCGATGCCCATCTCGATGCGGACCAGCCGCGTCAGGCGGTCGATCAGCGTCGCGCGGCGGTTGGCATTCGTCTCGCGGCACTGCACCACCAGCACGCAGACCTCGCGGTTCTCCGGGCCCGGCACCGAGAAGGCGAGCGCGTCGCCGACGCGGGTCTCGTCCTGGTGCTCGGCGAGGTATTCGAGATCCTGCGGCCAGATGTTGCGCCCGTTGATGATGATCAGGTCCTTCTGGCGTCCCGTGATCACCAGGCTGCCCTCGACCGAATAGCCGATGTCGCCGGTGTTGAGCCAGCCGTCGGCGCCGAGCGCGCCGTTGACGTCCTGCTGCGCGTTGAAGTAGCCCGACATCACGCTGGGCCCGCGCACGAAGATCGTGCCGGTGTGCCGGTCCGGCAGGACCGTGCCGTGCTCGTCGCGGATTTCCATCTCGTATTCGGGCAACGGCTCGCCGCACTTCACGAAGGCGCGGGTGCGCGTCGACTCGTCGCCCGGCGCGACCGGCAGGGCCCTGCCGTTGTCGGCGAGTTCGTCGAGGTCGATGCGATCGGTCTGGTAGCCGGTGAACAGCGGCGCGAAACTGACCGCGAGCGAACATTCCGCCATGCCGTAGCAGGCGAGGAAGGCGCGCGCGTCGAAGCCCGCGGGCGCGAGCGCTTCGGCGAAGCGGTCGAGCGTTTCCCAGCGGATCATCTCCGCGCCGATGCCGGCGACGCGCCAGTTGCTCAGGTCGTAGCGCGCCGCTTCACCCTCGCGCAGCCGTCGCGCGCAGAGCTCGTAGCCGAACGAGGGGCTGAAGGATATCGTCGCCTTGGTCTGCGACATCAGGCTGAGCCACTGGCGCGGACGCATGGCGAAGTCGCGCGTGTCCATGTAGTCGACCGACATCTGCGAGGCGACGGGCACCAGCACGAGGCCGACCAGTCCCATGTCGTGGTAGAAGGGCAGCCAGGAGAAGCAGCGGTCGCCTTCGCCGATCTTCACGCCGTGGGCGATGATGCCCGACAGGTTGCTCATGACCGAGCGGTGCGTGATGATCACGCCGCGCGGGAAGCGCGTGCTGCCGGAAGTGTATTGCAGGTAAGAGATGTCGTCGGGCTCGATGCGCGGCAATGCACCGGCGCTCTCGGGCAGGGCGTTGAATTCCGCCGGTTCGCCGATCATGCGCAGCTCGAGGCCCTCGGTCGCCTCGACCACGAAGGGCATGAAGGCCTCGGAGGCGATCGTGACCGCCGCGCCGCTGTTCTCTATCAGGCCGCGCAGCTGCGCGACGAAGCTCTGGTGTCCGCCGAGATTGATCGTCGCGGGGAGGGCGACGGGAACGAGTCCGGCATACTGGCAGGCGAAGAACACGCGCAGGAAATCGGGATGCGTCTCCGCCACCATCGCAACCCGGTCACCCTTTACCAGGCCGAGCCCGGTGAACCTGCGCGCCAGCGCCAGCGACTCTGCGCGCAGATCCGAATACGACAGCGCGGCGTACAGCTGGCCGCGACCGCTGTAGAAATTGGTGCCGGTCTCTCCGTTTGCTGCGTAATCGAGTGCCTCGGTCAGCGTGGCGAAGTCGGCCCCGCGAAACGGCAGGGAGTGTCTGGTAGGTGTGGATTCGGTGTGCAAAACGTTACCTTTCCCTTGTTGTTTGC
>CAYXJM010000187.1:0-5480 GCA_964465455.1 uncultured Klebsiella sp. | reverse complement strand
GCGCTCGCGACGCCGCGGCAGGCGCCGGAACTCAACGCGCCGGAATTGTTCACCGGCGCCGCGGTGAGCCTGCAGCAGTACCGGGGCCGCGTCGTGCTGATCGACTTCTGGGCCTCGTGGTGCGGCTCGTGCTGGCGCGCGCTGCCGCTGCTGGCGGAACTGCAGTCGCGCTACCGCGACCGCGGGCTGGTGGTCCTCGCGGTCACGGTCGACGAGGATCCGGCCGTGGCGCGGGAATTCGCCACGCGCAAGCAACTGTCTTTCACGATCCTCGACGACCACACCGGCAGTATCGCCGACCGTTACGACGTGCACGCCATGCCGCACTCGTTCCTGGTGGACGCCGACGGACGCATCGTCGCGGAGTTCGAGGGCTTTCGCGACGACAGCGCGCCCGAGTTGCGCCATGCCGTCGCCGCCGCGATGGAGGCCGCGGCGGCCACCGCGCCACCACGTCCCTGACGGCGAACGGGGCCCTCAGCCCGGCGGGTCGGGGCGTGCCAGCGGCGCGCCGCCCCAGCGCTCCTGCATCGTGAGCGCCGCCACCTCGAGACGCTTCAGCCGAGTCGGTTGTTTCACCGGCTTGCCGAGCGGCAGCACGGCGCACACGGCACAGTGATCCGGGATGCCCAGCAAGGCCTTGATGCCCGCCTCCTCGGCGATGGCGACCGTGGTGATGGTGCCGCCGAACCCCTCGTTGCGCGCCGCGAGCAGGATGTTCCAGACGAAGGGATAGACCGAGGCGCCGCTCACCACGCCCACCCGCGGCAGCCCCATGTCCGTGGACGCGACCACGCGCAGGTCGACGCAGACCACCAGCACCACCGCGGCGTCCAGCAGCGGCTGCGTCATCGAAGGCGGCACCTCGGTGGCCGCGATCGTCGCGGGATCCACGCCGCAGGGCACCACGCTGTTCCAGGGATTCTCGCCGGCGCGCAGCTGCGCGATGTAGCGCCGGGCCCCCGGCAGCACGAGCCGGGCCAGCTCGCGGCGGGTCGCCTGCGCGCGCACGACCACCACGCGCGCGCCCTGGCGGTTGCCGCCGCTCGGCGCGAAGCGCGCGTTGTCCAGGATGCGGTAGAGGACGTCGTCCGGCAGCGGGTCGCCGGTGAATTGCCGCGCCGCGAACGTGGTGCGCATCGCCTCGTACAGATCCATGTCGATCTTCCCTTGATGCTGGCCCGCGATCCCCCCGCTCACACGGCTTGATGCGACGCGCGGACAACAATATGCTTATTTAGCGCAAGGTTAATATGCTCCTGAAGGGGATGAGTCAATGATTGCACACCGGATGCGCAGGGCGACCCTGCACGTGCTGTTCGCCGCCCTGTCGACCGTATTTTGCGCGTACGTCCAGGCGGCCACGATTCGCGTCGAGGCCTACATCGACGGCAGAAGCCAGCTCATCCTCAAGGGCGGCACGGCGCAGTGGCAGCATTTCGACTACGGCGCACCGGGTTACGACGACAACCTCCCCACAAGAATCAACGGTCGCAGCTGGTACCCGGAGTGGTCGGGGGACCCGCGCGACTGCAACGGCTGCTACTCGGGCATCTTCACCGGCGTGTCACCCGCCCTCTCCGCCGTGGACCAGACGGTCACCGTCAACGCGATCCAGGCGCGGGAGGACTGGGCGATCGTCCAGCAGCCCTCGGCCGGCAACGACTACACGCTGATTCTGGGCTTCGATGACAACAGCGCGGGGGGCGGCGCCTGGTACGTCCTCGACCTCGACGTGCCCAATGTGGAACCGACGCCCGTCACGACGCAGGGCGTGCCGTCGCTGGGCGAGTGGGGCATGATGCTGCTCATGGCAGGCAGCCACCGCGATCGCGGGCATGTCCGCCATGCGGCGACAGAGGACCGCCTAGGGGCGGTCCGCGGGACCCCAGCCCTCAGAACATCTCCGGAGTGAGCGCCATCAGCGACGCCGAGCCGGCGCGCACCTGGCGCAGCAGCGCCGCGGTCTCCGGGTAGAGGCGCGCAAAGTAGAAGCGCGCCGTCGCCAGCTTGGCGGTGTAGAACGGGTCGCCCGCGCTGGCGTCGGCCGGGAACTTGCGCAGCGCGACGCCGGCCGCGAAACACCACGCGAAGGAAAACACCAGGTGACCTATAAGGCGCAGGTAGGGCACCGCGGCGGCGCCTGCGTCATCGGGGTTCGCCAGCGCCTTCTGGCCGATCTCGGCCGTGACGGTCTGCACCTCGCCCCACAGCGCGGCGAGCGGCGTCGTGAACTCCTGCATCGCCGGGTTCGCGGCGTGCATGGCGACGAGTTGCTCGATCTCGCGGCCGAACTTCATCAGTTTCGCACCCATGTCACCGAGCACCTTGCGGCCCAGCAGATCCATGGCCTGGATGGTGTTGGTGCCCTCGTAGATCATGTTGATGCGCGCATCGCGCACGTGCTGCTCGAGCCCCGATTCGACGATGTAGCCGTGGCCGCCCAGCACCTGCATCGCGAGCGTGGTGCTCTCGTAGCCGTTGTCGGTGATGAACCCCTTCACCACCGGGGTCAGCAGCGACACCATGTCCGCGTTGTCCTGGCGCACCTCGGGGTCGGGGTGCTTGTGTTCGAAATCGATCGCGAGCCCGGCCCAGTAGGTGAAGGCGCGCGCGGCCTCGACGTAGGCCTTCTGCGTGAGCAGCATCCGGCGCACGTCCGGGTGCTCGATGATCGGGTCGGCCGGCTTGTCGGCGTGCTTCGGGCCCGTCAGCGCGCGCCCCTGCAGCCGCTCCTTCGCGTAGGCGAGCGAGTTCTGGTAGGCGACCTCGGCCAGCCCGAGCGACTGCATGCCGACACCGAGGCGCGCGGCGTTCATCATCACGAACATCGCGTTCAGGCCCTTGTTGGGCTGACCCACCATCCAGCCCTTCGCGCCGTCGAGGTTGATCACGCAGGTCGCGTTGCCGTGGATCCCCATCTTGTGCTCGAGGGAGCCGCAGCGCACGGCGTTGCGCGCGCCGGGCGCGCCGTCGGCGTCCGGCAGGAACTTCGGCACGATGAACATCGAGATGCCCTTGGTCCCTGGGGGCGCATCGGGCAGGCGCGCGAGCACGAGGTGCACGATGTTCGCCGAGAGGTCGTGCTCGCCCGCCGAGATGAAGATCTTGGTGCCGGTGATCGCGTAGCTGCCGTCGGCCTGCGCTTCGGCGCGGGTGCGCAGCATGCCGAGGTCGGTGCCGGCGTGCGCTTCGGTGAGGCACATCGTGCCGGTCCAGTCGCCCGAGGCGAGCTTCGGCAGGTACAGCGCCTTCTGCTCGTCGGTGCCGAAGGCCTGCAGCGCGTTGTAGGCCCCGTGCGACAGGCCCGTGTACATGGTCCAGGCCTGGTTCGCGGAGTTCAGCATCTCCATGAAGGCGCTGTCGATGACGTGCGGCAGGCCCTGGCCGCCGTAGGCTGGATCGGCGCCGAGCGACGCCCAGCCGGCCTGCGCGAACTGGCGGTAGGCTTCCTTGAACCCGCTCGGCGTGGTGACGCTGCCGTCTGGGTGCAGCGTGCAGCCCTCGCGGTCGCCCACGGCGTTCAGCGGGTACAGCACCTCGGCGCAGAACTGGCCGCCGGCCTCGAGGATGGCGTCGATGGTGGCGACGTCGATGTCGGCGTGCTGGGGCAGCGTGCGCAGTCGGGTCTCGACTTCGAGCATCTCGTGCAGCACGAACTGCATGTCGCGAAGCGGCGGGGTGTACTGGCCCATGGCAGGTCTCCGGATGGCACGGGGTTGGCTGGTCTGCAACAACATTACTCCAAATCCGGCCCGGCGGATTAGCGGCCCCGTGCCTGCGTGCACCGCGTGTCGCGGAAACGAAAATGCGCCGACGTGCGGCGCTTCTTCAGGAATTTGGTGGAGACAGGCGGGGTGAGCCGCGCCCGGAGCGAGCATCGCTCGCTCAGCGGCGAACGCCACTCGCGTGATCGCGAGTGGCCGGGGATCCCGCAGGGAATCCCGGGCCCGGAAACGAAAAAGCGCCGACGTGCGGCGCTTCTTCAGGAGTTTGGTGGAGACAGGCGGGATCGAACCGCCGACCTCTTGCATGCCATGCAAATTCATTCCCTTTTGCTATCAACGACTTGCGCGATATAGCCTTTAAATATCAATTGTTTATGTGTTCTCGTGTTTTTCTCTGTTTGCCGTTGATACAATAAAAGTGCACTCGCTGCACTTTTTTGGAGAGCCGCAAACATGCTCAAACAGACCCACGACACCCGGCAGACCCTTACCGAGAAGACCATCACGGCGGCGAAGCCACGCGAAACCGCCTACGAGCTCCGCGACCGCGGCGGCAAGGCCAGCGTGCCCGGGCTGCTGCTGCGCATCACGCCGAAGGGCGTCAAGACCTGGTACTTCCAAGCCGGGCGCGGCGTGCGCATCTCGCTGGGGCGCGCGGCGGATGGCGCGCTGATCGGCGCGCAGTACAAGACCCTCGCCGAAGCGCGCAACCTGGCGAAGGCCAAGCTGGGCGAAGTGGCCGAGGGGAAAAACGTGCAGGCGGCCGCGCAGCTCAAGAAGCGCACGCTGGGCAAGTTCATCGACGGCGATTGGTGGGACCACGCCGAGCAGCACATTGCCAGCGCGGAGATCATGAAGGGCTGCGTCAAGCATTCCTTCGCCGAGCTGCTGAACAAGCCCATGAGCGAGATCAGCGAGCTGGACCTGGCGCGCTGGCGCAAGAATCGCAACGACCGCACCAACCAGGACGGCACGCCGCGCAAGCCGGTCAACATCGAAACCATGCGCCGCGAAGTGACCTACCTGCGCGCGATCCTGAATTACGCCGTGACGGCGGGCGCCATCGAGTCGCACCAGCTCGGCAAGTACAAGGTCGCCGCGACCCTGACGGACACCCACAGCCGGGCGAAGGTGCGCTTCCTGAGCGCCGACGAGGAAAAGGCGCTGCGCAAGCAACTGGACGAGCGCGAGCAGCGCATACGCTCCGAGCGCGACAGCGCCAACGCCTGGCGCCGGGCGCGCCGGCAGCCCCTGCTGCCGAAGATCGGCCCGGACGAGTTCGCCGACCATATCAAGCCGCTGGTGCTGCTCGCGCTGAATACCGGGCTGCGCCGGGGCGACCTGTTCGACCTCGAATGGCAGCACGTCGACCTGGAGCGCCGCCAGATCCGCAAAGTGATCAGCAAGAGCAGCCACGCGCGGCGCAAGCACGGCAAGCCCGTCGTGCCCGCCGTGCTGCCGCTGTCGGACGAGGCACACCGCATCCTGGCGCAGCTCAAGAGGCAGCGCGACCCGGATTCAGCGCTGGTATTCCCCTCCCCCGTCTCCGGCACGCGCCTGGACAACATCAAGCGCGCCTTCGGCGAAGTACTGAAGGCCGCCGAGATTGCGGATTTCACCTTCCACGATCTGCGCCACACCTTCGCCTCGAAGCTGGTCATGGCCGGTGTGGATCTGAACACGGTGCGCGAGCTGATGACGCACAGCGATATCCGCATGACCCTGATCTATGCCCACCTGAGCCCCGACCAC
>CAYXJM010000186.1:0-5501 GCA_964465455.1 uncultured Klebsiella sp. | reverse complement strand
CGTAGGCGCGCCTCGCATCGTAGTACTCGTTCTCGGTGTCGAGCATGTCGAGCAGCGTGCGCTGGCCGATGTCGAACTGCCGGCGGTAGGCCGTGCGCGCCTTGTCGATCGCCATCTGGTGGCGGTCGAGGTAGACCAGCTGTTCGTCGAGCGCGCGCATCTCGTTGTAGGCGATCGAGACTTCCTGGCGGATCGAGCGGCAAGTCGCGGTGCGCCGGTCCGCGGCCTGGTAGCTCTTATAGATAAGGCGCTTGCGCTCGGCGGCGTCGGAGCCGCCGTTGTAGATGTTGTAGGTCATCGCGAGCTCGATGACGCCTTCCTCGTAGCGCCCGTCGATGTCGTCCTTGTCGTGCCAGATGTCCTGGCGCGCGCGCACGTCGAGGCGCGGCAGCATCGTCGCCTTCTGCGCGTCGGCGGCCTTGTTGGCCGCCCAGACGTTGGCGACCATCGCATTCATCTGCGGGCTGGCCGTGTAGGCGAGCGCCAGCGTGTCGCCGACCGTGCCGGGGAGCAGGTCCGGCGTGATGTCGGGCTCCGCGAGCGATTCGGCGGGCGTCTCGCCCACGATGCGCTCGTAGCGCATGCTCGCGTCGTGCAGGTTGGTGACGTCGGTGAGCAGGTTGGATTCGGCGAGCGCGAGCCGGCCGAAGGCTTGCTCGAGGTCGACGCGCCGGCTGACGCCCGCCTTCACGCGGCGCTCGATCTGCTCGTAGATCAGCCGGTGAGCGGCGTAATTCTCCTTGGACAGGTCCACGAGCTCGCGTTGACGCAGCACGTCGTAGTACGCGCGGGCCACGTCGGCGCTCACCCGCTCCGCGGAGTCGAGCACCTCGTAGTAGCGCATGCGGGCCGTGTAGTCGAGGCTGCGCACGCGGTTTCGCGTCCCGAAACCGTCGAAGACCATCTGGTTCAGCAGCACCGAGACGCGGTCGCGGCTGAAGTCGTAGTCGTCGTAGCGCGGATCGTCGATGCGCTCCGCGCCCACCGCGGCTTCCACGTCGACGCGCGGGAGGTAGTCGCCCCTGGCGACCCGCACCTGCTGCTCGGCGGCCTGGAACTCGTGGAACGCGGAGAGCACGTCCGGGTTGTTCACCACGGCCTGGCGGGCCGCATCGCGCAGGGTGCCCAGCGTGCCGGCCTGGGCGGCGCAGGCGGCCACCACGCAGGCAAGGACCAGGGGCACACGGAAGAGGCTGCTCATCATCGGGGGCTCGTATCGCTGCGAACGGGGGCGCAACTGAAGGCGCTTCACATCCTTAGCACTATATCTTCGATGCGTCGCCCGATCTACCCGACGAATTCCGGGCTTGCTGCTACTGTTTGACAGGGATCACAAAAGGGCGGAGCGGCCGGAACAGTGTCGGGGAGGGCAGGACGTACGGTCGCCGCTGGCGTCGGGCGGCTCGCGCGATCGCAGCCGGCGCGGCGCTGGCTCGCCGGCGTGATCGTGCTGTTCGGCGCGATCGCGGTGTGCCGCGCGAACCCGGACCTGGATCGGGTGGTGGAGCTCGCGCTGAAGCGCTACGGGGTGCACGCCGCCGAGACCGTGGACACGTGGCGCGCGCTGGTCGAGACGAACCGTGACCTGCCGGAGCGCGACAAGCTGGAGCTCGTCAACGACTTCTTCAATGCCCGCGTCGGCTTCGCGCCCGACACCCGGGCCTGGGGAGCAACGGACTACTGGGCCACGCCACTCGAGACGCTCGGGCGCGGCATGGGCGACTGCGAGGATTTCAGCATCGGCAAGTACGTGACGCTCGGACTGATGGGGGTGCCGATCGAGCGCCTGCGCATCACCTACGTGCGTGCCGAGACCGGGGTCCCGGGCAGGGGCATCGTGCAGGCGCACATGGTGCTCGCGTACTACCCGGAACCCGGCGCCGAGCCGCTGGTGCTCGACAACCTGATCGGGGAACTGCGGCCGGCCTCGCGCCGCCCGGACCTGAAGCCGGTGTTCGGCTTCAACAGCCAGGGGCTCTGGGTGGCGGGAAAGAAAGCGGTCGCCGACCCGACGGCGCGGCTGTCGCGCTGGCGCGACCTGCTTCGCCGGATGGACGAAGAGGGCCTAAACTGATGATCGAATCGCAACACCGCCCATCGTCCGGTCCGGGGGAGCCCGCCACATGTCGCTCGTAAAGCAACTCTGGCTGGCGATAGCGCTGGTCATGCTGATCGCCTTCGGCGGCAGCTTCCTCCTGAGCACCTTTTCCGCCAAGGCCTATCTCGAAGAACAACTCTTGCTGAAGAACAGCGACAACGCGACCGCCCTGGCGGGGGTGCTGTCGCAGATGCCGAAGGACGCGGTGACCATCGAGCTGCTGATCGCCTCGCAGTTCGATATCGGGCACTACGAGTACATCCGGCTGGTCGATCCCTCCGGTGCGCCGCTGGTCGAACTCGTGAGCGATGCCGACGCCGACGGCGCGCCGGCGTGGTTCTCGCGCCTGTTCCGGATCGACGTCGAGCCCGGCGTGGCGCAGGTGCAGGACGGCTGGCAGCAGTACGGCACGCTGACGCTCAGCAGCCAGACGCGCTTCGCGTACCGGGAACTCTGGACCAGCATGCTGCGCCTGCTGGGCTGGTTCCTGGCCGGCGCCCTGCTGGCCGGTGTCGCCGGCACGGTGCTGCTGCGCATCATCCTGCGCCCGCTCGACGGCGTGGTGCGCCAGGCCGAGGCCATCGGCGCGCGGCGCTTCGTCACGATCGACGAGCCCGCAACCGCCGAATTCCGCAGCGTGGTGCGTTCGATGAACGCGCTGGCGCGACGCGTGCGGCAGATGCTCGAGGACGAGTCCGCGCGGCTCGACCAGCTGCGGCGCGAGGCGCACCACGACGCGGTCACGGGGCTGCTGAACCGCACGCACTTCCTGGCGCGCGTGCAGGCGGTGCTGGCACGCGAGGACGCGGGCTCCGAAGGGGTGATCGTGATCGGCAGGCTGCTGGATCTGAACGAGTTGAACCGCGAGCAGGGCTGGGCCGTGATGGACGCGCTGCTCAAGCGCTTTGCGGCGACGTTGCGAGCCATGGCGCCTGCCGATGCCGAGTGGGTCTTCGGTCGCCTGAACGGCTCCGACTTTGCGGTGCTCGCGCCGGGCGAGGACGATGCCGGGGCGCTGGCGCAGCGCGTGCAGGACGCTTTGCAGATGCTGACTCGCGAGCTCGGCCTCGAGGCGCATTGCCGCCTCCCGGCCGCGGCTACGCCGTACCGCCATGGGGACGACGTGTCGCGCGTGCTGGCGCGCGTGGACGTGGCGCTCGCGGACGCGGTGCTGGACGCTGGCGCGTCGGTGCGGGTGGCCGGAGCGGAACAGGCGGCGCCGTCGGCGCAACGCGTCGACCTGGCTACGTGGCGCGCGCGCTTCGATTCCGCGCTCACCACCGACAACCTCACGCTGCACAGTTACCCGGTGGTCGATGCCGCCGGCGCCCTGCTGCACCGCGAGTGCGTTGCCAGGCTGCGCCTGGAGCCCGCGGGGAACTGGCTGCACGCGGGCGAATTCGTGCCCTGGCTGGCGCGCCTCGGCAATGCGGGGCGCCTCGATGAAATGGTGCTGGACCTTGCGCTGGAGCGCCTGCGGCAGAGCGACGACGGACTGTGCGTCAACCTCTCGGCGCAGGCCATGAACGACGCCGTGCTGCTGCATCGCCTGGCGCAGCGGCTGGCCGCGGCGCCGGAACTCGCCAAGCGTCTCTGGCTCGAGGTGCCGGAGTACGGCGCGTTCCAGAACCTGGAGAATTTCCGCATCCTCAGCGCGCTGCTCAAGCCCGTGGGCTGCCGGATCGGGATCGAGCACACCGGGCACCAGGTCGCCCACATCGGAGAGCTCCACGACATGGGGCTCGACTACCTGAAGATCGATGCCTCGTTCGTGCACCGCATCGACGAGAGCCAGTCCAACCAGGTTTTCCTGCGCGGCCTGGCGATCATCGCGCACTCGATCGGGCTCTCGGCGATCGCCGAAGGCGTCGCGACGGAGCAGGAGTTCCGCACGTTGGTGGAACTCGGCTTCGACGGTGCCACCGGACCCGCGATCACGGCGCGCGGCGGATTCTGAGTCCTGCTACAGCAGGCCGGGATCGTCGCGCAACAACCCCAGGTGCGAACCGCTCTCGCGCAGGCCGCGGCGCTCGATCAGCTTGCGCTGCGCCGCCGCCGGCAAGTCGGTGAAGCGGATCAGGTTCTTGTCGATCAGCAGGTTCACGAGGTCGTCGAGCACCCGGACCACGTCGCGGTCTGATTCCTCCAGGCGAGTCCGCGTTCCGGCGAGACGTTGCTCGAACTCGGCGATATCCGGCAGATCCGCCGGCACGTGCTCGAACCCCTCCAGCGGCTCGCTGCTGAGCGCGATCACCTGACCGGCCGCGTCGCGGCGCACATACGGCATGGCATCTCTCCTCGCTGGGGTCCCGCCCGGCGATGCGCCGGGCAGGACCGAGCCTTCACTCGGTGATCAGCTTTCCGTGCTTCAGCAGGTTGTCGATGATCTGCTGGTCGCTGCCGAGGCTCAGCAGGTCGACGTTCTGCAACTCGATCGACTGGAAGCTCACGTGTGCGTCGTGGGCCGCGTTGCCGGTGAATTCGCCCGCCGTACTGATCTTCACGATCGTGCCGCCATCGGGCGAGTGTTCGAAGTGCAGGTAGCTCTCCAGGTTCTCGGCACTTTGCGCCGGCAGGAGGTCCTTCAGATCGAGCACGTCACCTCCGGCCGCCACCGGCTTCATGCTGAAGTTGCTGATCGTGTCGTGCGCACCGGGCTCCGCCAACGTCCACTTGAACACGTCGGCCCCCTCGTGTCCGATGAGGAGCTCGTTGCCGGTGTGATCCGTGATCAGCGTTTCGTCGCCGTGGCCACCGGTCGTGTCCTGCGTCGACTTGTGAGCGCTGCCCTGTAAGGGGTCGGTGTCGCTGTCGGTAACCACCGTCGTGTCCAGCGCGTCCGCGCTGAGCAACGAGGCCGACGGTGCCGTGAGTTCGATCGGATCCAGGTTTCCAATCGATGCGGCGCTCACGTGGATCGTGCCGTCATAGGTACCGGACGCGAGCGCCGGATTGCCGCCCGTGTTCTGGATCAGGTCGGTGTACGTCGTGCCAAAGGTGTGGATTCCGAGTCCAGCCTTGATCGAGTACCCGACGACGGAGTAGCCCTCGAGCACCGGGTCCGCATTGACCAGGGATGCCACCTGCGGAGAAAGGCTGGCCGGCTGCAGATAGTTGTTGATATCGAGCGATGAACTGTAGTTCAGCTTGATCGCGACCAAGCTGTCCCCGTTCGTCAAGAAGAACACCACGTTGGAGATGTCCTTCGGTGTCGGCCCGGGGGTGGGTGTAGGCACCGGAGTCGGTTCCGGCGTCGGCTCGGGCGTGGGCACCGGAGTCGGTTCGGGCGTCGGGGCCGGTGTGGGTTCCGGGGTCGGCGCCGGTGTGGGTTCCGGAGTCGGCGCAGGCGTGGGTTCCGGGGTCGGCGCCGGTGTGGGTTCCGGAGTCGGCGCAGGCGTGGGTT
>CAYXJM010000185.1:0-5523 GCA_964465455.1 uncultured Klebsiella sp. | reverse complement strand
CCGCGCCGCATCCCGGACTACGCGCTGCAGTTCGCCGACTTCAACATGCTCTCGAGCATCGGCGCCTACATCACCGGCTTCTCGCAGCTGATCTTCGTGGTCGTCGTCGTCAAGTGCATCAAGGGCGGCGTGAAGGCGACCGACCGGGTATGGGAAGGCTCGCACGGGCTCGAGTGGACCGTGCCCTCGCCGGCGCCGTACCACACCTTCAGCGTCCCGCCGCAGGTGAAGTGAGGAACCGGGGAACATGTCCACGGGATCGACCCACCGGAAGATCGTATTGCGGCTCGCCGCGATCGCCGTGGGCATGTTCGGCTTCGGTTTCGCGCTGGTGCCTCTCTATGACGTGCTCTGCGACGTCATGGGCATCAGCCGCGACAACATCAACCGGGAGGCCACCTACACCGCGCAGCCGAGCGCCGTGGACACCAGCCGCACCGTGCGCGTGCAGTTCGTCGCGAACAACGACGGCACGATGCCCTGGGAGTTCCGCCCGCATCAGTTCGAGATGAAGGTGAACCCGGGCGCGTCCAACAGCACCACCTTCTACGCGCACAATCCGGCGCCGCGGCAGATGGTGGCGCAGGCGATACCGAGCATCTCGCCGCCCGAGGCGGCGCAGTACTTCCACAAGACGGAGTGCTTCTGCTTCGGCCAGCAGACGCTGGCATCGGGCGAAGCGCTGGACATGCCGCTGCAGTTCATCGTCGACCAGGCGCTGCCGGCGAAGATCACCACGATCACGCTGTCGTACACGCTGTTCGACGTGACCGGCAAGGTGGCGGACAACCGCGTCGGCGCGGCCAACTGACAAGACGAACACGAGCACACATTCTGGATTTTTCGGGGAGACACGACATGGCGAGCGATACCGGCGGACATCAGACCTACTATGTCCCTGAACAGAGCAAGTACCCCTTCCTGGCCACCATAGGGCTTGGGATGTTCATCCTCGGCGCCGGCCTGACGATGAACCACATCAAGGCGGGCGTCGAGAACCCGATGTCGTGGTTCCTGCCCGTCGGCTTCGCGTTCTTCATCGCGGTGCTGTGGAACTGGTTCGGCGCGACGATCCGCGAGAACCGCGCCGGCCTGAACAGCCCGCAGATGAAGAAGTCCTACGTGCTCGGCATGCAGTGGTTCATCTTCTCCGAGGTGATGTTCTTCGCCGCCTTCTTCGGCGCGCTGTTCTACGTGCGCTTCTTCGTGGTGCCGTGGCTGGGTGGTGAAGGCGACCACGGGCTCGCGAACCGCCTGTGGCAGGGCTTCCAGGCCCAGTGGCCGCTGACCCAGACCCCGCAGCAGGCCGTCGAGGCCGCGGGCGGCGCACAGCTGATGGCCCGCAATGCCCAGTTCACCGCGCCGGAGCACGTGGTCGGCTGGATGGGCATCCCGCTGCTGAACACGATCCTGCTGGTCACCTCCAGCGTCACCGTGCACTTCGCGCACACCGCGCTGAAGGCCAACAAGCGCGGGGCGCTGAACCTGTGGCTGGCGATCACGCTGATCCTCGGCTTCACCTTCGTCGGCTTCCAGGCCTACGAATACCACCACGCCTACACCGAGCTCGGCCTGACGCTGGCCTCGGGCATCTACGGCTCGACGTTCTTCCTGCTGACCGGCTTCCACGGCTTCCACGTGTGCCTGGGCGCCGTGATGCTGACGGTGATGTACCTGCGCGCGACCGTGAAGGGCCACTTCACGCCGGAGGACCACTTCGGCTTCGAGGCGGCCTCGTGGTACTGGCACTTCGTCGACGTGGTGTGGATCTGCCTGTTCCTGTTCGTCTACATCCTCTGACGAACCCGACGGCGCATCCCGGGTGATCCGGGATGCGCCGGCTCCTGCCGGTCCGGCCCTGCTATTCCCCGGAGCCCTGCTCCTGCTGCTGCGCGGCAGCCCGGCCCTGAAGGGCGGCATCCCAGGGCGCTTTCGAGTGCAGCTGCCCGCTGTAGAATCCGTAGGCGATCACGGCCACCAGCGCGGCGGCCAGCGTCACGCGCACGCCCAGCGAATGCAGCGTCCGGCGCGTGCGGCCCTGGTCCTTCATCAGGAAGAAGAAGCCGCTGCCGAGGCTGATCAGCAGCAGGACGAGCAGGACCACGATGGCGGGCTTGATCCACATGAGAGGCGAGTCCGGAACGACGAGGGGCCGCGAGTATAAACCATGAGCGAACAAGGGACCGGCTCGCCGCCCGCGGCGGACGAGGACGACAGCAGGCTGCGCTGCAACATCCAGTTCGCGGCGCTGGTGATCGTGCTGCTGCCGGTGCTGGTCGGCCTCGGCTTCTGGCAGCTGTGGCGGTCGGCCGAAAAGGCCGAAGTGCTCGCCGTGCTCGAGGCGCGCCGCCACGCCGAGCCGGTGGGCATCGCGACGACGCGCTTCGCGGACCCCGCGGCGATCGACCGCCTGCAGGTCGAGCTCCACGGCGAATTCATCCCCGGCCGGGATTTCCTCCTCGACAACCGCATGTTCCAGGGGCGCGTCGGCTATGAGCTGCTCAGCCCCTTCCGCGACGACAGCGGCACCGTGGTGCTCGTGAACCGCGGCTGGCTGCCCGCGATGCGCACGCGCGAGGAGCTGCCGCCGATCGAGCCGGTGACCGGTCGATCGAGCCTGCGCGGCGAGATCTACGTGCCGCAGGACCGCCGGCGGCTGCAGCTCTACGCGGCCAGCGGCTGGCCGAAGCTGGTGCAGGCCGTGGAGCCCCCGCAGATGGGCCCGATGGCCGGCCTCGAATTCTACCCCTGGCTGGTGCGCCTGCACCCGGGACAGCCCGGCGTGACCGAGGCCGACTGGCCGGCCGTGAACATCCTGCCCGAGCGCCACGTCGCCTACGCGGTGCAGTGGTTCATGATGGCGTTCGCGCTGGTGGCCGTCTTCGTGCTCGGCGGCACCAACGTGCTCGCCTGGGCGAGACACAAACGCAGCCGAGGAGATACCCGATGAGCGAGGCGCAGAAGCTGCGCGCGAGCCGCGTCAAGCTGGCCCTGATGTTCCTGCTGCCGGTCCTGGCCGTGGGGCTCGCGACGCTGGTCTACGTCACCGGCGTCGGCATCCCGCGCGCGACCACCAACAAGGGCGAGCTGGTGCAGCCCCCGCGGCAGCTCGGCGACATCCGCGTGAGCACCGCCTCGGGCGCGCCGTGGAGCTACGAGCAGGGGAAGCACGACTGGAGCCTGCTGCTGGTCAGCGCCGGCGCCTGCGCCGAGGCCTGCCGCGAGCGGCTGTACCTGACGCGGCAGATCCGCACCGCGCTCGGGCGCGACGCCGGCCGCCTCAGCCGCCTGCTGATCCAGCTCGACCCGCCCGACGACGCCGGCTTCGCCGCCTTCGTGAAGGAGCAGCACCCGGACCTCGAGCTGCTGCGTGCCGATGCCGGCGAGCTGAAGGCGCTGCTCGGCCAGGCCGGGGATCCCGACCCGGTCGCGGCGCAGCCGATCTACATCGTCGACCAGCGCGGTTTCGTGATGATGCGCTACCTCGCGCGCCACAGCGGGCACGACACCATCGACGACCTGCGCTTCCTGCTGAAGTATTCCAACGAAAAAGTACGCTAACGCAGCCGGCGCGGCGCCGCATTGGATACAATGCGACGCCACCCGCCGCACCGACATCCCCCGCCGACCATGATGGACACCACCGCATCCCCGAAGGCGCACTGGCGCGACTACCTCGAGCTCTGCAAGCCCAACGTCGTGGCACTGATGATGCTGACGGCGGTGATCGGCATGTTCCTCGCCACGCCGGGAATGGTGCCGTGGCAGGTGCTGGTCTTCGGCAACCTCGGCATCGCGCTGTGCGCGGCCTCGGCCGCCGCGGTCAATCACCTGGTCGACCGCCGCATCGACGCCGTGATGGCGCGCACCCGCGCCCGACCCATGGTGCGCGGAGCCGTCGACACGCTGCACGCGATCGTGTTCGCGGCCGTCATCGGCACCGCCGGCATGGCCATCCTGATCGTGCTGGTGAACCCGCTGACCGCGTGGCTGACGCTGGCCTCGCTGGTCGGCTACGCCTTCATCTATACGTTCTGGCTGAAGCGCGCGACGCCGCAGAACATCGTGATCGGCGGACTCGCGGGCGCCGCGCCGCCGCTGCTCGGCTGGACCGCGGTGACCAACGAGGTCCACGGTTACGCCCTGCTGCTGGTGCTGATCATCTTCGCCTGGACGCCGCCGCATTTCTGGGCGCTGGCCATCCACCGCAGGGAGGAGTACGCCAAGGTCGAGGTGCCGATGCTCCCGGTCACGCACGGCGCCAAGTACACCGCGCTGCACATCCTGCTGTACACGCTGATCCTGATCGCCGTGACGCTGCTGCCCTTCGCCACCGGCATGAGCGGCCCGCTCTACCTGCTCGGGGCCGTGGTGCTCGGGCTCGGCTTCCTCTACTGGGCGGTGCAGCTGATGATCGGCAAGGATCCGCGCGTGCCGATGCAGACGTTCTGGTACTCGATCATCTACCTGATGGCACTGTTCGTCGTGATGCTGCTCGACCACTACGTCTTCCCGCGTCCGCTGGCGGTCGTGCTGTCGCCGTGAGGAATCGCCCGTGAGTGCGCAACCCGCGGCGCAGAAGCGCAACGTCCGCCTGACCGTATTCGCGCTGCTCGGCGTGATCATGCTGATCGTCGGCATGTTCGTGCGGCAGTTCGTCAGCCCCGAACGCCTCGACCCGGAATGGCTGAAGGCCCACGGCGCGGTGCTCTTCGACCCGCCGCGCAGCTTCGATCCGCCGCGGCTCGTCGACCAGGACGCGCGGCCATTCGACGGTGCGGCCTTCCGCGGCAACTGGAGCGTGCTGTTCTTCGGCTTCACGTACTGCCCCGACGTGTGCCCGACCACGCTCACGCTGCTGCGCGACGTCGCCGCGGCGCTGCCGGCGGGCAGGCACCCGGTGCGCTTCTACATGGTGTCGGTCGATCCGGCGCGCGACACGCCCGCGGTGCTGAAGCCCTACATCGCGCACTTCAGCCCCGCGTTCGGCGCGCTCACCGGCGAGTTCCTCGACGTGCACCGCTTCGCGACGCAGCTGAACATCCCGTTCCGCAAGAGCGTCGAGGCCGACGGCAGCTACACGATCGACCATTCGGCCAACCTCGCGCTGATCAATCCGCAGGGCCATTTCGCCGGCTTCCTGATGCCGCCCTTCGACAAGGAGCGCGTGGTGCAGGTGCTCGAGGTGCTGGGCCGGCGCGACCTCTGATCCCGCGTTCAGCGCCGCCACGCCGCCGCGTGCGCGAGCACGAACAGCACGCAGGCGGCCGCGGCCACGGAGGGTCCGGCGGGCGTGTCGAAGGCGTAGGACGACCACAGCCCGGCCGCCACCGACGCGCAGCCGATCACGCCGCCCCCGGCGGCCATCTGCTCGGGCGAGCGGGCAAAAGCGCGCGCCGCCGCCGGCGGAATGATCATCAGCGCGGTGACCAGCAGCACGCCGACCACCTTCATCGACACCCCGATCAGCGCCGCGCTCGCCAGCATCTGCAGCAGCCGCAGGCGCTCGACGTCCACGCCCTC
>CAYXJM010000184.1:0-5526 GCA_964465455.1 uncultured Klebsiella sp. | reverse complement strand
GCACCACGAAGGCCTTCACGACCTCGCCGCGCTCGGCGTCGGGGCTGCTCACCACCGCGGACTCCGCCACGGCGGGGTGTTCGATCAGCGCGCTCTCGACCTCGAAGGGGCCGATGCGGTAGCCGGCCGAGAGGATCACGTCGTCGGCGCGGCCCACGAACCAGAAGTAGCCGTCGGCATCCATCGTGGCGCGGTCGCCGGTGAGGTACCAGTCGCCGCGAAAGCAGGCCGCGGTCTTCGCCGCGTCGCCCCGGTACTCGAGGAACAGACCCGGCGGGCGTTCGGGCTTCACCCGCAGCGCGAGCTCGCCCTCGCTGCCCGGCGGCAGCTCGTTCCCCGCGGCGTCGATCACCGCGAGCCGGACGCCCGGTGCCGGCTTGCCCATCGAGCCCGGTCGCGGCGCGGTGTCGGGGTAATTGCCGCAGAGGATCACGGTTTCGGTCTGTCCGTAGCCGTCGCGGATCAGCAGCCCGGTCGCGCGGCGCCAGGTCTCGATCACCTCCGGATTCAGCGGTTCGCCCGCGCCCACGCAGTGGCGCAGCCGCGCGAAGCGGTAGCGCGCCAGGTCCTGCTGCACCAGCATGCGATACACCGTGGGCGCGGCGCAGAACGTCGTGACCGGGTGCGTGGCCAGCAGCTCCAGCGTGCGCGGTGCGCTGAAGGCCTGCGCGTGGTGCACGAAGACCGCGGCACCGCAGTTCCACGGCCCGAAGTAGCTGCTCCAGGCCGCCTTGGCCCAGCCGGTGTCGCTCAGGTTCCAGTGCAGGTCCGCGGGACCGAGGTCCAGCCACAGGCGCCCCGTGGTCCGGTGCGCGAGCCCGTAGGAGTGCGCGTGCATGCACATCTTCGGGTGGCCCGTGGTGCCCGAGGTGAAGTAGCACAGCGCCGCCTCGTCGGCGGCCGTGTCGGCCGTGGCGAAATCGGTCGCGGCGCCGTCGCGCGCGGTCGCGTAGTCGATCCAGCCCTCGCGCGCGCCGTCGACCAGGACCAGCGCCGCGAGGCTCGGGCATTGCGCGCGCACCGCTTCCACCTTCGCGGCGTTTGCGCTGTCCGTCACGATGCAGCGTGCCTGCGCCGCCATGACGCGGTAGGCGATGTCGCGGGCCGAGAGTTGCGCGGTGGCGGGGCTCGCCACCGCGCCCATGCGCAGGCAGGCGCTCAGCAGTTCCCACCACGCGATCTGCCGTCCGAGCAGCAGCACCACGCGGTCGCCGCGTGCGACGCCCGCAGCGGCCAGCACGTTCGCGGCGCGACAGGAGGCCTCGGCGATGGCGCCGTAACTGCGCCTCTCCTCGCGACCGTGGTCGTCGACCCACAGCAGCGCGGGCTGCGCCGGGTCCGCCGCGGCCCAACGGTCGATCACGTCTCGCGCGAAATTGAAGCGCGCGGGGCATTCCCGGAGGAGGTCGGCGGGGGAGGTGTCCATGGGACGGCAGTATGCCGCCGGGAGCGGCGCGGTCAACGCTCGCGCGACCGGGGTCCGGGCAAAAAACTCCCTCCGCCAGCGGGCGGAGGGAGAAGGCGGGGCCGGGATCCGGCCCCGCGGGGGTCACCAGCGGTAGCTGAGGGCCATGCCGTAGGTGCGCGGCGTGGGCCAGTTCGCGTTGGTGAAGCCGCCGAAGTCGATCGAGGGTATGCGGTCGTCGAAATCGGTGAGGTTGCGCCCGTAGATCGACACTTCCGCCTCGCCCGGGCCGCCGACCGGGATCTCCGCGAGCAGCAGCCGCGCGTTGAGGTTCGGGGTGTCGGGGAACTCGCCGATGGATGCGAGGTACTGGCCGCCGGCCTTCGGGTCGTCCAGCGACTTGTTGGCCGCGTAGATGTACATCTCGGACGTGAAGGTGTAGTCGAGGATGAGCCGCAGGGTGCCGAATTCCGTCCGGGCCAGCTCGCCGTCGAGGTTCAGGTTGAGCGTGTGCTCTGGCGCGTAGGGAGCGACGCGGTTGCTGCCGGTGTCGATGAGTCCCGCGGCGGAGTTCGTGAAGTACTGCCCGGTCGCCGGGTTGAAGTCGATCGGATAGTCCATGAACTCGCCGAACTCGCCGTCCAGGTAGCCGTAGCTGAACTGCACGGTCCATCCTTCCGCGACCAGGATCGCGCCCTCGAGCTCGAAGCCTTCGTAGGTGGCCTCGCCGGCATTGGTCACGAAGGAAGTCGAGGTGCCGGGGACCAGCTGCGTGGTGTGCAGGTCCGTGATCTCGTTGCGGAACACGGCTGCGGACAGCGTGGCGCGGTTGTCGAGGAACGAGGCCTTGACGCCCCCTTCCCAGGTCCACGCTTCCTCGGGGTCGAAGGGGTTCAGCACGCGCACGGGATCGGCCAGTTCACTGCTGAAGCCGCCGCTCTTGAAACCCTTCGCCGCGCGCGCGTAGAGGTTGAGGTCGTTCGTGAGCGCGTAGTTCAGCGCGAACACCGGCGTGTCGGCGCTCCACTCGGCGTCGTAGCCCGAGACGTTGATCACGTCGGGCCCGAGCTGCGGACCGTTGAAGCCCGCGGTGTTGAAGCGGTGCGTGGCGCCGGTCTTCTTCTCCTCGGTCTGGCGGAAGCCCACCGTGACCGTCAGCGCCGTGGTGAGCTCGTAGTCGAGCTGCGCGAACCAGGCGTTGGCCTCGGTCTCGGAACCGTAGTCGGAGCGCGCCGGCCGCCCGAAGAAGTCCTGCGGACCCACCGTGTAGCCGTCGTCTTCGTAAAGGTAATAGCCGAGCACGTATTTCAGGCGGTCGAGGTCGCCGACCCACTGCAATTCGTGCGAGTGGGACTCGACGTTGGTGTGGCGCTGGAAGTACATGTTCGGGCCGGCAGGGGTCGTGGTGAAGCTGACCGGCGTGCCGTCGAGGTCGCCGCCGTCGGCATAGTCCATCTCGCGCCGGGCGCCGATGTACTTCAGCTGGTTGTTCTCGTCCACGTCCCAGGTGAGCGTGAGCGCATGCCCGTCCACTTCGGTGTCCTCGAAGATCGGGCGGTCCGGGTTGGTCGCGATCGACCACGGGCGATTGGTCTCGATGAAGGACCTGTAGCCCTGGTAGGGGGCGCCCGGTCCCTGCCAGCCGCTCGTTGAAGCCACGGTCGTGGCGCGCGGCGTGTTGTCGGCCTCGCTGTGGTCGTAGTGGTAGTAGGCCTGCAGGTCCTCGGTGAGGTCGAGCGTGGCCGCGAAGCGCCAGGCTTCCTGGTCCTTCGCGCCCCAGCCGTCGACGCCGGGCGTGTCGTTCTCGACGATCTCGTCGCGGTCTTCCTTGCGGTAGCCGAGACTGGTGCTCAGCATGCCCCACTGCGGCAGGTCGAGGCTGGCGCGCGCGATGGAGTGATCGAAGCGGCCGTACTCCAGCCCCACGTTGCCGCCGAACTCGCCGGAGGGCTTGCGCGTGATGAAGTTGATCGCGCCGCCCTCGGTGTTGCGGCCGAACAGCGTGCCCTGCGGTCCGCGCAGCACTTCCACGCGCTCCAGCTCGACCACGTCGAACACGCTGCCCTGCGACTTGCCGACGTAGACGCCGTCGACGTACATGCCCACCGGCGGGTCCATCCAGATCGCCGGGTTGCCGGCGACGGCGCCACGGATCGCGACGATCGAGATCATGGTGGTGCCGGGGCTCTCGCGGAAGGACACGTTCGGCGCGATGCCGTTCAGGTTCGCGATGCCCTCGATGCTGCGTGTCCGCAGCGCCTCGCCGCCCACGGCCGTCATCGAGATCGGGACGTCCTGGATGCTCTGCTCGCGCTTCTGCGCAGTGACCACCATCTCTTCGAGGTGGCCTTCCTGGGCGAGGGAAGGCAGCGCGGCGCCGGCGAAGGCGGCCGCGCAGAGGGCTCGGTGCATTCTTGTTGCTCTGGTCTGCATGGTTGCTCCTGGTTGCGGGGACGAGGCGGACCGCGGGGCATGGCGGCATGCCCGCGCGGCCGGAGCGGAGTAT
Source organism: uncultured Klebsiella sp. (assembly GCA_964465455.1). Classification (GTDB taxonomy): domain Bacteria; phylum Pseudomonadota; class Gammaproteobacteria; order Pseudomonadales; family UBA5518; genus UBA5518. The sequence goes on along the minus strand of CAYXJM010000184.1, from coordinate 1,615 downwards.
CAGCAGACAGTGGCGGCGCGGCATGGTGCAAATGCACTATGCAGGCCGGTCCGCTCACGGCGGAGCGGGCGGAGGCGACGCCTCGTCCGGCGGCGCCACAGGGCCGGGCAGGGGGGCCTGGCTCGGCACGCCCTGGTGCAGCGCGGCCCTGGCCAACAGGTGGGCCGAGACCGGCGCCGTGACGAAGAGGAACAGCGACACCAGCAGCTCGTGCAGGCTGAGGCCCGCGCCGGTGGCACTGAAGAAGACCGAGGACGCGACGAGCAGGCAGCCCACCCCGAGCGTCGTCGCCTTCGTCGGGCCGTGCAGGCGGGTGTAGAAATCCGGCAGCCGCGCGAGTCCCAGCGAGCCGATGAACGTGAAGCTCGCGCCGGCCAGCAGCAGGACGGCGAGCAGTGCCTCGAGCGCGGGGCTCATTCGATGATGTCTCCGCGCAGCAGGTACTTCGCCAGCGCGACGGTGCCGACGAAGCCCGTCAGCGCGATCAGCAGCGCGGCCTCGAAATAGAGCGGGCTCGCCTCGTGGATGCCGAGCAGGATCAGCAGCGCGACGGCGTTGATGTACAGCGTGTCGAGCGCGAGGATCCGGTCCGGGACGCGCGGACCGCGCAGCAGCCGCACGAAGCTCAGCACGAAGGCGCCCCCGACCAGCGCGAAGGCGATGGCGAGTGCCGCGCTCAGCATTCGAAGGCCTCCCGCAACGGCGCCTCGAAACGCGATTTGATCGCGGCGGCGAGCGCCGCGCCGTCGGCGCAATCGAGCGCATGGACCAGCAGCTCGCGGCGGTCCGCCGAGAGCCGCGCCGACACCGTGCCCGGCGTGAGGCAGACGATGTTGGCCAGCAGGCTGATCGCGAGCTCGTTCCGCAGCGCCAGCGGCACGACGACGAAGGCCGGGCGCAGCGCGCGCGGCCCCGCGATGATCAGGCGCGCCACGGCGAGATTGGCGAGCAGCAGTTCCTGCAGGAACACGCCGGCCAGTCGGAACAGCGCGGCGGGCCGCCGCAGGCGCACGCGCTCGGGCCAGAAGGCCTGCGTGAAGCGGGGTATCAGCAGCCCCAGCAGCAGCCCGAGCGCCACGTGGCCCGGCGCCAGGCTGTTGTTCAGCAGCAGCCACGTCACGGCGAGCGCCGGCGTGAGCAGCGGGTGGGGCAGCCAGCGCGCGCGTCGCGTCACGGGCCGGCTCCCAGCACCGCGCCGATGTAGGCCGCCGGCGTGAGCAGCTGCCGCGCGGTGGCCTCGGCGAAGCCGAACACCGCTCCGGCGCCCAGCGTCAGCGCCACGATGAGGCCGAGCAGGCCGCCGACGGCGAGCAGCTCGCGCGCGCTGGGCGCCGCCGCATCGCCGAACGGGAGCGCCTGCTGCAATGTGCCGTCGCCGTCCGCGCGCGAGGCGAGGAACAGCCGGCTCCCGGCACCGGCCAGCGCGATGGTCCCGACCAGCGCGCCCGCGAGGACCACCGCCCACACCAGCGGTTGCCCGGCGGCGGCGCGCAGGAGCAGGAACTTGCCGATGAAGCCCGACAGCGGCGGCAGGCCGGCCGCGGCCACGGCCGCGGCGAGGAACAGCGCCCCCCCAGGGGGGGGGCAGGGCAGGTCGGGGCCGGCCGCCAGCCGG
>CAYXJM010000183.1:0-5562 GCA_964465455.1 uncultured Klebsiella sp. | reverse complement strand
GTCATCGGGCCCTTCATCATGCGCGGCAGCGCCTCGCCTTCCTTCACGTCTTCCCAGTAACGCGGGGTCGCGCCGCGGATCTCCTCGTTCTCGTACAGCTTGTAGAACCCGGCGAGTTCCTCCTCGGTGTAGCGCTCCACGCGGCCGCGCGCTTCCGTGTACTTGGTGCCGCGTTCCCGCGCTTCGTCGCGATCGGTGCGGAACACCCAGGAATCGGCGCTGGCAACCTGGTCACCGTGCTGGTTGAAGAAATCCACGTGGTAGATCTGCTGGAAGCTGCGGCCGGCGAAGCGGGTCTGGTGCTCGACCAGGTCCTTCAGGTACGCCTCGGTCGTGATCACGTCGTTGCGCAGCACCGGCTTGTGCCAGGTCCAGTCGGCACCCGCCCACATCGCGTGCACGCCTGAGAGACCGCCGCAATAGCCCGATATGATGCGACTGGTCGTGAACAGGAAGCTCGGCAGCGCCACGATGCTGCCGTACCTGGTCTTCTCGGCGTAGGCCGGATCGGTCCACAGCGGATTGTCGTCGCCGATGCCGTGGGCGTAGTGGCGGATCGCGTCGCGCGTCGCCTCGTAGTTCCACGGCTCGAGCGTGTCGGTGATCTTCACGCCGATGCGCTTGCGGAGGTCTGCGAGCCCCTCCTCGGTGATTTTCGGAAACTTGCTGGTGGACATATCGGTTCTCCTGGGGTTTCAGTTGGCGCTCGCAGCCGCGGCAGCGGCCTCGCGGTCGCGCAGGACCTTGCGGTGAACCTTCCCGGCGGGCGTCTTGGGAAGCTCACTCACAAATTCGATGTGACGCGGAAACTCGTGCTGGCTCAGCCGTTCCCGCGTGAAGCTCTTCAGTTCGTCGACGAATGCGTCGCCCGGCGCGCGGTTGCTGACCACGAATGCCTTGACGACCTGTCCGCGCGTTGCGTCGGGAACGCCGATCACGGCCACTTCCCTGACGTCGGGGTGCTTCAGCAGGGTGTTTTCGATCTCGACCGCGCTCATCGTCCAGCCCGCGGAGATGATCACGTCGTCGGCGCGGCCGGCATGGTAGAAATAGCCGTCCTCGTCGATGCGCGCGAGGTCCTTGGTGGTCTCCCACCCGTTGCGCCGCCACAACATCAGTTCCCCGACGACGCCCGGTTCCGCCGGGCTGCCGTCGGGCTTCTGTACCTGGAGCTTCTGCCCGGGGATCGGCTTGCCCAGCGAGCCCGGCTTGACGGTGTAATCGCTCGCGCCCGGGTAGTTGACCAGCACCACGCCGATCTCGGTGGTGCCGTACATGCTGCACGCGGGCACGTGGAAAGTCGCGTCGATGAAATCCAGCGTGGCCGGATCGATCGGCTCGCCGGTGTAGGACAGCTTCCTAATGGCGAACGTGAAGTCCCCGGCCTTGCCCGAATTCTTCATCATCCGGTAGTGCGTGGCCGCCGCGGACATGTTGGTGATCCGGAAGTCCTGCAGCGCCTTCATCAGCCGCACCGCGTCGAAGCGGCCGGCAAAAGTGCCGGTCGTGACGCCCAGCGCGAGCGGCGCCAGCGTGCCGTGCCACAGGCCGTGTCCCCACGCCGGCGACGACGGACAGAAGAATTCGTCGCCCGGACGGATGCCGGTGCCGTACAGCGCCGCGAACATCAGCGTCACGATGGCCTTGTGGGTGTGCTTCACCGCCGCCGGCAGTTCGCGGGTCGTGCCGGAGGTGTACTGGAACACGGCCAGGTCGTCGGCGCGCGTCCTCGTCGCGAAGGTCGCGGGGAAGCGGGCAATCTCGGCGAGCAGGCCGTCGTCGGCGATGACGACGCGCACCCCGTCGACCTGGTTGGCGATATCGGCCTTTTCCGCATTCGTGATCAGCAGCTTCGGCTTGCAGTCGTCGACCCGCAGCCGCAGCCCGTCGAGCCCGAAGAGCGTGAACAGCGGCACGCTGATGGCGCCGGTCATCATCGCGCCGAACAGGCTGATGTAGAACGGCAGCGAAGGTTCCAGCATGAAAGCAATACGGTCGCCCGGCTGGATGCCGTTCTCGACCAGCCAGTGCGCGAAGCGCGCGGATCCGGCCGAAATCCGGTCGAAGCTCAGGATTTCGTCGCTGCCGTCCGCGTGCGCGATGCGCACCGCGGTGCGACCCGATCCGTCCGCGTGGCGCTCCATGCATTCGTGGGCGATGTTGAGATATTCGCGGTCGCCGTCGAACAACTCCCACAGGGCCTGCGAATTGGCATGGGCCTGGGCGTCCGCGTAGCTGCTGTATTCAGTGAGCTTTGCCATCGATCCACCGGTGCACTGCGTGTGGCGGCTGCAGTTTCGCGCCGCGATTCCATGGAGCGCCACGATGCCACACGAAACAGCTGTTGTAAATATAGAATCACATTCTATATATTGAACATTTGCACGCCCTCGCGGCGCCGTTGCACCCACATGACCGACAGGCAGGCCACATGAGCGAACGACCGAAGAGGCCCTCGTCGCCGGAGCGCGAGCTCGCCAGGGCGGTGAAAGAGAGCAAGGCGCCGGCCATCTCGCGCGCGGCCGCCGTGCTGCGCTTGCTCGGGAAGAGCGACGCGCCGCTCGGGCTGCAGGCCATCGCGCGCGAGCTCGGCCTCGTGCCGAGCACCTGCCTCTACGTGCTGCGCGCGCTGGTCGCCGAGGAATTCGTCTCCTTCGACCCCGATACGAAGCGCTACTCGCTCGAGGCGGGCGTGCTCACGCTCGCGCGGCACTGGCTCAGGCGCAACCAGTTCACCGATCTCGTGCAGCCGGTGCTGGATCGCATCGGCCACGCGTTCGACGTGACGATGCTCGGGGTGCAGATCGTCGGCCTGGAGCACATCATCGTCGTCGCCGCCTCGCAGTCGGGCGGCAACCTCCAGCTCAGCGCGCAGATCGGCAGCCGCTTTCCCGCCCTCATCAGCGCGACGGGGCGCTGCATCGCCGCATTCGGAGACCACGCCGAAGCCGAGCTGGAGGCCCGGTTCAGGACGCTGCGCTGGGACGAACCGCCGAGCTTCGAGCAGTGGAAGGCGCAGGTCACCCAGACACGCAGCCAGGGTTTCGCCGTCGACGAGGGCAATTACATCTCCGGGGTGACACTGGTGGCCGCACCCGTGTGGAAGACACGAGCGAAGCTGAGTCACGCGCTCGTCGCGGTCGGCATCGGGAGCACGCTGAAACGGGCCGGACTTCCGGCACTGCAGGACGCACTGCTGTCCGCCGCGCGGTCACTGTCGAGCCAGCTCTGCGGCGAACGATGAGCGCGCATGCGTCACCGGCCGGGCGACGCTCGCACGACCGGGCGCGACGGCCGGGGATCACTGCGGGCGCAGTTCCTGCAGCAGCGTCTGCAGGTGCGGAAACTTCTCCGCGCGCAGTATCCCGTGCAGCGAGAGTCGCAGGATCTCGCGCCGCATGCGATACGCCATGGTCTCGCGATCCTTCTTCGTGCGAGCGTGCGCCCGCACCCACAGCGGCCACAGGAAATAACCGCCCACCATCATCACCGACAGCGCTTCGGCGTCGATTCCCTCCGCCCCGAACTCGCTCTCGGCGAGTTCCCGGGTCGCCATCTCGAAGCGCTTGAAGAACACGTCGTCGCCGGGATTGTCCGAGGCGAGCACCTCGAAGAGCCAGACGCGCCCGAGGCCCGGGTTCGCGACGGCAAAGTCGACCAGCCCGGCGATCGCCTCGTAGATCGGACGCTGCGTCGCGTCGGGCACGTGGCCGCTCTCGGCCGGTGGCCCCAGCACGGTGTCGGCGAGGCGCTCGCTCACCCAGGCGACCGTCGCCTTGACGAGTTCGTCGCGCGTCTTGAAATGCTGGTAGGCCGTGCCGCGATTGACGCCGGCCAGGTGAGCGACCTTGCTGAGGCTCAAGGCTTCGACACCGTCCGAGGCCAGCACCGTCATCGCGGCGCCGAGGATGGCCTCGCGCGTCGCCGCGGGATCGCGCCTGCGCCGCCCCCTCGCCCCTTCCGCGGAAGCGTGCTCCATCATGATCACCAGTGTCGTTTACCAGCGAGTCTGGTCGCGCGGCAGCACCCTGTCAATCGCAACAGGAACGCGTCGGCTCCGCAAGCGCGCGCGCCTCACAGCCCCTGCACGATGAAGGCCCTCCAGTCAGCCCCTTTCCTGCGGTGGACGAGCGCAGCCTGGTACGCGGGGCTGTTGTACCAGGCCCTGGCGTCCTCCATGGTCGGGAACTGCAGCACGACGACGGCGTCCGGACCGTCGCCCTCCAGGCGCTCCAGGTCCCCGTAGAGCACCAGCGGAGTCAGCCGCGGGTCGCGCGGGCTCTCCCGGTTCATGCGCGAATAGGTGTCGATCTCGGACTGGTCGCGAATCGCGCTCTCGCGCGTGACGACGAGATAGGCGGGCATGCTGGCTCTCCCCGGTTGTTGACGATGCGGCATGGAACGCAACGCCGAAGAACCCGGCACTGGCACGCGGGAGCCCGTGCTCCCGCGTGAAGCGCGGGCTCAGCGGGCCGCGGTTTTCTCGTGGTGCGAGAACATCTTGAACAGATCGCCCGAGGTGACGCGACGCAGCGCTTCGCCCTCCGCGAGCGGCTTGGCGCCGCCGGCGGATTTCGGCGTGACATCCACGTTCGCCGCCGCGGCCCTGGCGCGCAATGCGCCCACGGTCAGCTCCTCGCGCTTGTGGTGCTTGAACATGTCGAAGCGGAAATGACGCATCGCGTTCAGGTGCGAGATCTTGTCGATCTGCTCGTCGCGCAGGTGCCTCACGGTCTCCCACAACCGCTCCGGCACTTCCGGCCACAGCGTGTCGGAATGCGGGTAGTCGCATTCGTAGGCGACCATGTCCTCGTTGACGGCGTCGAGGTTGCGCAGGCCGAACGCATCGTCGATGAAGCAGATCATGAAGTGCTTGCGGAAGATATCGCTCGGCTTCATGCCGTTCCAGTTCAGGTCCGAGTGCGTCCAGGCCTTGTGGCGGGAGTGGCTGAAATCCGCGCGCTCCATGAAGTACGGAATCCAGCCGAGCCCGCACTCCGACAGCGCTATCCGCATCTCCGGATAGCGCTGCAGCGCCGAGAGGTTGAGCCAGTCGGCCGCGCCGACGCTGCTCGACAGCGGCATCGTCGTGATCCAGGCCTCGATCGGCGTTTCGTGCGACGCGTGCGGCACCGGGTTGCCGGCGCCGATGTGCAGGCAGATCGTGATGTCGTTGTCGACGATGGCCTTCCACATCGGTTCCCAGTACTCGTTGTGGATGCTGGGCAGCCCCTGCGTGGTCGGGTTCTCGTTCAGCGAAACGGTGGTGCAGCCCTTCTTCGCGATGCGCTTGATCTCCTCGACCGTGGCATCCATGTCCCAGGTCGGCAGCAGCGCGCAGGGAATGAAGCGGCCGGGATAGGCGCCGCACCATTCGTCGATGTGCCAGTCGTTGTAGGCGCGCATGTGGATGCGCGACAGTCGCTTGTCGGCGGCCTTGTGGAAGCGGCCGCCGTCGAAGCCGACGCAGGTGCCGAAGTTCAGCGAGGCCGCGATGCCGTTGACGTTCATGTCGTCGATGCGCGCGTGCACGTCGTAGACGCCCTTGCGCAGCTGCTCGAA
>CAYXJM010000182.1:0-5572 GCA_964465455.1 uncultured Klebsiella sp. | reverse complement strand
CCCGCGGCGAGCTTTCGCCGGGACGCAGCGTCGGGCCCTCGGGTATCGCGGGCCCGCCGCCGCGCGCGGCGATCTCGCGGTAGGCGGCGAGGCCGCGCTTCAGTCCCTGGTAGAGCGCACTCTGCGGGGCCAGCCGCGCGAGCACGCCGCCGATGTCTCCCGAGGCCGCGGCGTCGGCCAGCAGCGCGACCTCGCGGGGGCCGAGCTCGGCGCCGTGCGCGTCTATTTCCGCCTCGAAGCGCCGCGGATCGAGCTTGCCGCGCCAGATGTGGGTTGCCAGCCGGATCAGCGCATCGCTGCGCAGCAGTTCCATGGCGGGTTCCCCGGCGTTCGTGTCCTCCGCCGCGCCCAGCAGCGCGTCGAGATGGTAGTCGGCGGGGCGCAGCCCGTCGCGCCCGGCCCCCTGCACGGCCGCGAGCAGGGCGGCGCGCGCGGCGGGATCCGTCCACGCCGGCCGTTGGGCCCGGGCCGCGTAGAACTGCCGCAGCGGCGCGCTGTCGCGCACGCGCGCGTCGCCCACGCGCAGCTCGCCGTTCTGCGCGAGCGTCGCCAGGGCTCCCGCGAGGGTGTCGTCGGCCCGGAGCGGGGTGTTCGGAAGGGCGGTCAGCAGCAGGGCGATCAGGGCCGGGTACAGGATGCGCGGCATGGAGTCAAGCTTTACCAATCAGTGAGTTGCGGCTATTTTGCGGAAGCGTGCTCAGGATTGGCTGGCTCCGTCCGGGCGCACCATAACACCTCGGGCAAGCAATAATCGCAACGGAGTCGTCATGCAGTATCCGACCGATCCTTCTGCGTTCCCGCGTCCGGCCACCCGGCGCGGCTTCCTCAAGCGCGTGGCCGCGGCCGGAGCGCTCGGCGCCATCGGGGGCAAGGCGTTCGCGGCCCTGCCGGGTCCCGTGACCACGCCGGCCCCCGTGCGCGAGCTCGGCTTCCTGAACCTGCACACCGGCGAGAAACTGCGCGTGCCGTACTGGGAGAACGGCCGCTACCTGCAGGACGCGCTGGCCGAGATCAACCACGTGCTGCGCGACCACCGCGCCAACGCCGTGCATGCCATCGACACCGCGCTGCTCGACCTGCTCGCGCGGTTGCAGAAGACGGTCGGCAACTCGCGCGCCTTCGAGGTCATCTCGGGTTACCGGGCGCCGAGCAGCAACGAGATGCTGCGCGCGCGCAGCAGCGGCGTCGCGCAAGGCAGCATGCACCTGCAGGGCAAGGCCATCGACATCCGCCTGCCGGGCTCGGACCTGCTCACGCTGCACAAGGCGGCGGTCAGCCTGAAGGGCGGCGGCGTGGGTCTCTACCGCGGATCGAACTTCATCCACGTCGACACCGGGCGCGTGCGCTACTGGTGATCCCCGCGGCGCACGGCGATCAGCCGCGCGCCGACTTGTCGAGCTCCTTCGGGAAGCGCCGCGCGAGGCACATCCATTGCCCGGGCGTCGCGCGGATCCAGCGTTCGAAGCGGTCGTTGAGTTGCTGGCTCATGTCGAGCGCCTGCGCGGCCTGCGGCAGCGTCGCGTCGCGCGGCGCGATCGGGGCCTCCAGCGTGACGCGGTAGCGCCCGCCGCCGAGGCGTTCGACACGCACCGGCACCAGGTCGCAGTCCTGCTTCAGCGCGAGGCGTGCGGGCACCGTATTGGTCATGGCCGGGTGACCGAAAAAGGTCAGTTCCTCGCCCTGGTCGAGGCGGGTGTCGCAGGCGAGGCCGACCGAGTGCCCGCCCCGAAGCTCCGCGATCAGGCTGCGGATGCCGCCCGCGCTGGGTATCCAGCGCACCAGCAGCCGCTCGCGCAGGGCGAGCACCGTGTCGGCGATGAACGGGTTGCTCTCGGGCGCGTAGAGCGAGGTGATCGGGATGCCGTAGTGCGCGCCGAGCATGTTCGCGAGCTGCCAGGCGCCGACGTGCGCCGTGACCAGCACCAGCGGGCGGCCGCCCGCCTGCAGCCCGCGGATCGCGGGGTCGGCCACGAACTCGAGGCGCCGCGCGCGCTCGGCCCAGACGCGGTCGGCCAGCGCCAGCTCGGCGATCGCGGCGCCCAGGTGCGCGAAGACCTCGCGGCGCAGCCGCCGGCGCCCGGCGGCGGAGAGTTCGGGGAACGCGATGGCGTGGTTGCGCCAGACCTTGTCCCACATCGGCAGCAGCGGGCCCAGCACGCGCACGACCGCCATCGCGATCGCGGTGGCGCGCTCCGGCGAGAACAGGCGCAGCAGCCCGATCACGGCGCGCACGAACCCGGCCTCGACGTGCCAGGCGGCACGCTTCAGCCACGGCAGGCGCCGCGCCAGGCGTTTCGGGATCAGCAGGTGCTCGGCCATGCGGGCACCGCGTTCAGCCGCGCCGCGGCCCGGCTTCCTCGGGGAAGGTGCCGAAGACCTTGTCCCACAGCGGCGAGCTGACGCCGAAGCGCTTGCCCTCGGCGCCGTAGTGGTGCTGCAGGTGGTAGACCTTCAGGTAGTGCAGCCACGGCTGCTTCATCGGGAAGTGGTGCGTGGCGTAGTGGATGTAGTCGTAGGCCAGGTAGCCGATGATGAAGAAGGCGCAGAACGGCTCGATCCAGGGCGCCGGCACCACGAGGCGGAACAGCTGCCACAGCAGGAACATCACGATGACGGCGCCTGCCGGCGGCATCACCAGCCGGGTCTTGTCGCGCGGGGCGTCGTGGTGCACGCCGTGGAACATGAACACGAGGTAGCGCCCGAGGCGGCTGGTCGCGGGGAAATGGAACACGAAGCGGTGCAGCGCGTACTCGCTGAGCGTCCACACCACGAGGCCCGCGCACGCGATGCCGAGCAGGCCGAGTGCCGGCAGCTCGTGCACGAAGACGCTGCGCCACAGCAGCCAGCCCGCGACCGGGCTCCAGAACAGCAGCGGCACGATCGGGTGCACGTGCGTCAGCGCCTCGAGGAAATCGTTGCGGAACAGGCGTATCGACGGTTCCTGCTGCAGGGTACGCGTGTTGTCAGCCATCGGTGATCTCCCTTGCTGGCGCCGGATCGTGGAGCGGCGCGGTGCCGGCGCGCTGCACGCGGCCGCGGCGCACGACGTAGGCGGATTTGGGCCACAGGCGCTTGGAACAGAACCACTCGCCGGGGCGCTCGCGGAACCACTGTTCGAACAGCGCGTGCACGCTGGCGGTCATGCGCACGGCGCGCGCGATCTCGTCGCCCTCGTCGGGGGGCACCGCGACCGGCGCGTGGAAGCTGACGCGAAAGCGCGCGCCGCCGAGGCGCTCGACGCGGATCGGCACCAGGTCGAAGCCGTAGCGCAGCGCGAGCCGCGCCGGGATCAGCGTGGTGGGCTTCGCGTGGCCGAACAGCGCGACGTCCTTGCCGCTGTCGACGCGGCGGTCCATCACGATGCCGACCGAGCTGCCCTTCCTGAGCGCGTGCAGCAGAGGGCGCATGCTCTCGTCGCGCGCGAGCAGCTCGCAGCCGAGCCGCGTGCGCCAGCGGTTCAGCAACTCGTCGAGCAGCGGGTTCGTGGGCGGCGAGTACACCACCGCGAGCGGCACCTTCTCGCGCGCGATCGCCGCCGCGCTCAGCTCCCAGTTCGCCTGGTGCGCGGTGACGAACACCGCGGGATGGGCCGGGTCGCGCAGCGTGCGGACGTCGCCGTGCATTTCGACCTGGATGCGCTTGCCGCCGTCGCCGAAGGTGATCTCGTCGAGGTGCGCGTACTCCGCGAACACCGCGCCGGCGTTGGCCCAGGCCGCTCTCGCGATGCGCCGGATCTCGTCGGCGGACTTGTCGGGGAAGGCGAGGCGCAGGTTGTCCTCGAGGGCGCGGCTCTTGGCGAAGCGCGGGCCGAGCGCCGCGCCGATGCGCGCGCCGAGGCGCGACGCGGCGTCCACCGGCAGCAGGCGGATCAGCCACAGCAGCGCCTCGAAGAAGGCGCGGTCGATCCGGTACAGCCACGTCGCGACGCGGCCGTGACGGTCGCCGAGCGCGCGCAGTCGATGTCCGAGGATGAAGCGTGCCATGCGAATCGGTCAATCCGGCGGCAGCCGGCGCTGAACAGTGCTCATGGCCGAAGTCTATCGCAGCGGCCCCGGCGGGGCACGGCATAACTGGCGGCCTGAAAGCGGGACTATTCACCCCCGCGCGGGGCGCCGTTTCCCGCGCTTCACGGTGGCGGCGGCGCACTGGCTATACTGCCCGTCGGGCCGTCGTGCGGGAGCCGCCATGATCGAGATCGACATCAGCATCGCGCAGCGCTTCCTGGTCGCGTTGCTGATCGGGGCGCTCGTCGGCGTGGAGCGCGAGAAGAGCCAGGTGGCGGCGGGATATCGCACCATCGCGGGCCTGCGCACCTACATCCTGCTGGCGCTGCTCGGCTCGCTGTCGGCGTGGCTGGCGCAGTTCCTGGGCTCGCCGCTGCTGTTCGTCGTGGCCTTCGCGATGGTGTCGCTCGCCGCGATGGCCGGCCACGTGACCGAGGTCCGCCAGCGGCCCGAGGCGCTGGGGCTCGCGCGCGAGTTCGCGGCGATCACGGTGTTCCTGCTGGGCGGCGTGACGATGTACGGCCATCCCGAGATCGCGGTCGCGCTCGGCATCGTGACCTCGGCGGTGCTCGCCTTCAAGGAACCGCTGCACGGCCTGGTCGCGCGCATCGGCAGCGACGACCTCTACGCGGTGCTGAAGCTCCTGATCGCGACCTTCATCGTGCTGCCGTTGCTGCCGCAGCACGCGGTGGATCCGTGGGGCGCGCTGAATCCCTACACGCTGTGGCTGCTGGTGATCCTCATCTCGGGCATGTCGCTGGTGGGCTACGTCGCGGTGCGCCGGCTCGGCGAGGCCCGCGGCACGGTGCTCACCGGCCTCGCGGGCGGCCTGGTGTCCTCGACGGCCGTGAGCCTCAGCTTCGCGCGCCAGAGCCGCACCGACCCCACGGCGGTGGCGGCGGACGCGCTCGCGGCGGGCATCCTCGCGGCGTGGTCGCTGATGTTCCTGCGCGTGATCGTCATCGTGGCGATCGTGAACCGCGCGCTGCTGCCGGCGCTGGCCGGGCCTTTCGCCGCGATGGCGCTGGCGGCGGCGCTGATCGGCGCGGTGTTCTACGCGCGTGGCCTGCGCCGTCGCGGCGTCAGCGCGAGCGGCGAGGCGCTGCTGGTGAGGAACCCCTTCAGCCTCGGTGCGGCGATACAGTTCGCGCTGCTGTTCGCGCTGGTGCTCGTGGTGGTGGCCCTCGCGCGGCAGTATGCGCCCGTGAGCGGCCTGTACCTCGTGGCGGCGCTCGCGGGGCTCACCGAGATGGACGCGATCACGCTGTCGCTGGCACAGGGCGCGCACGCCGGCGACGGCTTCGCGGTGGCCACGCAGGCGATCGGGATCGCCGCGCTGTCGAACACGGTGGTGAAGTGCGCGCTGGTGGCAGTGCTGGGACGCGGGCCGTTGCGCCTGCGGCTCGCGGGGGCCACGCTGCTGCTGGTGGCCTGCGCAGCGCTCGTGGCCTGGCTGGTGGTGTGAGCGGCGCGCGGCGTCGCACGGACTGCGGAGGAAAGCGGACATGAATGCGCTCGCATTGCGCGGCCCGGCGCTGCGCTCGCTGTTGGCCGGCGCGCTGGCGCTC
>CAYXJM010000181.1:0-5573 GCA_964465455.1 uncultured Klebsiella sp. | reverse complement strand
CCTACTTGCAGAGCAGGCGGCGCACGGTGGCGACGAAGCGCGCGCAGTCGTTCTGCGCCAGCAGCAGCGATGCCGGCAGCGGCGGCAGCGGGTAGACGCGTTCGCGCCAGATGTCGCGGATCGCCTCGGTGACGACCGCGGCGTCGTTCTCCGAGATTTCCGCGGCGAAGGAAATGCGGCTCTCGAAGGCGTTGCGGTTCAGCATGCGGCTGGCGAAGCCGTGGATCGTGAAGATGCTCGCGAGATCGAGCTCCATCTCGGCGAGACCGAGCCGCCGCGCGTCCTCGGCGCGGTCGGCGCTCGCCGCGAGCAGCGCGGCGATCACCGCGTCGCCATCGGGCGCCGTGCCGCTGGCGAAGGCCTCGCGCGCCGCGCGCAGCCGCTTGCGGATGCGCCCGCGCAGCTCCTCGGTCGCCGCCCGCGTGTAGGTCACGATCAGGATGTCCTGCACGCGCCGCTGCGGCACCGGCGGGCCGTCGCCGCCGTGGCCGAGCAGCAGGCGCAGCACGACGCTCGTGATGGTGTAGGTCTTGCCGGTGCCGGCGCTGGCCTCGATCAGGCGGCGCCCGGCCAGCGGCAGCGTGCAGGGGTCGAGGCGGATCACGCGGCCTCGCCTCCGCCCGCGGCCGCGAGCAGCGGCGTGAACACGTCGAGCGCCAGCGCCGCGAATTCCTCGCCGAGCGCGGCCTCGGCGTCGGCGAAGGCACGCGCGACGTAGGCGTCGCTGCCCTCGCCGTCGCGTTCGAAGCCGTCCTCGAAAGCCGCGCGCGCCTTCTGCAGCGCCTTCGCCGCGTCCGCGCTCCTCAGCATCTCCTGCGCGTAGGCCCAGGCGCTCTTCGGGAACAGGGGCAGCGGCCGGCGCATGCCTTCGGCGTGGAGCGCGAGCAGTTCCGCCAGCCGCGCGTGCGCCGCATCCGGCGCCAGCAGCGGCAGCACGATGCGCTCTTCCTGCAGGTGCATTTCCGCCGGCGCCGTGATCAGCCCGGCGGCGCAGCCGCACAGGTGCGTGATCCAGAACGGCAGGCGCACGCCACCGTGCGCCTTCTTCGAGGCCTTCAGCTGGCGCAGCGCGCCGCCGCGCAGGCCGCCGATCTCGCCGTGCAGGCGCGTGCCGCCGATCTCCAGCGCGAAGGGTGCGCTCACCGGTGCCAGCGCCGTCCACTCCCGCGCGGTCGCGAGCAGCTCGTCGATTTTCCCCAGTTCACCCTGCAGCGCGATCCGGCCGGCCTGCCCGTGCGGCAGCACGCCGGCGGCGGCGAAGCGCTCCGCGCAGGCCTGCGGATCGCCGCCGGCGAGCGCGGCGGCGAGCAATTCGTCGCGCAACTCCCAGGCGCCGAGCCCGTCCAGCGCGAACGGTTCCTCGTCCGCCGCCATCTCCTCGGCGGCCGTGAAGCGCACGCCGAGGCGCGCCGTGAAGAAGCCCTGGCAGGGATTGCGGAAGAAGTGCAGCAGCTCGCCCAGCGCGAGCTCGGTGATCGCGCGCGCGGGCAGCGGCGCGGGGCAGAAGGCCGCGGGCGCGCCGCCGGCGCGCGCCGCCGGCAGCCACTCGTGGCGGTAGCTGAACAGCGCGGCGCCGGGCCGGAAGTACTCCGGGCTGAACGCCTTCAGCGGGTGGCATCGCGTCAGCGCGGCGGTGGCCGCGCCCGCGCTCGCCCGCCAGTGACGGTCGACGTAGTCGCGCAGCTCGCACACGGGCACGGCGGGCTCGCGCGCGTCGTTGCTGCGCTCGTCGCGCGCGACGTAGCTCACGTAGAAGCAGTCGCGCGCCGAGAGCAGCGCCTCGAGGAACAGGTAGCGGTCGTCGTCGCGGCGCGACGGGTCGCCCGCGCGCGGGTCGGCGGCGATCAGGTCGATGGCCGGCGCCAGCGTGGTGCGCGGGAAGTCCTCGGCGTTCATGCCGAGCAGGCACACGACGCGGAACGGGATACAGCGCAGCGGCGTCAACTGGCAGAAGTTGATGCCGCCGCGCAGGAACTGGTGCGAGGCCTCAGCGGCGGCGAGCCGCTCCTGCAGCAGGTCGACGAGCACCTCGCGCGTGATCGCCCCGGCGAAGCCGGCGGCGTCCAGCAGCTCGCCGAGGCCCCTGATCGCGGCCTGCAGATCGGCGAGGTCCGCGGCGCTCTCGGGCGTGTCGGCGTAGAAGTCCCCGATCAGTCGCCGCAGCTCGGCGATCCACTCGTCCATCGTGCGCGGCGCCGCGAGCGCCGTGGCGTAGTGCGCGAGGCGCTCGATGAATTCCGCGAGCCGCCCGGTCTGCTCCATCGCCTCCTGGCCGCCGGTCTCGAAGGGCGCGGCGCCGGCGAACAGCGACCCCTCCTCCAGCGCGATGCCGAGCAGCATGCGCTCGAGCCCGAAGCGCCAGCTGTTGCGCAGCGGGCCGGGCGCGCCGTGGGGGCCGGGCGCTTCGTCGAGGCCCCAGCGGATGCCGCTCTCGCGCACCCGGGCGCGGAGCGCCTCGAGCGCCTCGGCGTCGATGCCGAAGCGCGCACCGAGCGCCGGCACGCCGAGCAGCGCCAGCACGGCGGAGGCGGCGAAACGGCTCTCCGGCAGCGCGAGCAGGTGCAGGAAGCTCTGCAGCACCGGGTTCTCGCTGGTCGCGTCGCGGTCGGCGATGCTGAAGGGCAGGTGGCGCGGGTCGTGGCGCGACTGCGCGAATACCGCGTTGATCACGCCGGCGTAGGCGCCGATGTCCGGCGCCATCACGCTGATGTCGCGCGGCTGCAGCCCGGGCAGCGTCGCCAGCAACTCGAGCAGGTGGTCCTGCAGCGCCTCGACCTCGCGCAGGCGGCTGTGCGCCTCGGCGAAGACCAGGCTGCCCTCGCCCGCGGCGAGCGGCCGCGGCGCCTCCGGCTCTTCCATGTGCAGCACGTCGCGCTGCAGATCGCCGAGCACGCCGCGCGCGGCGGGCTCGCGGAAGCACTCGCGCAGCGCGCCCTCGTCGCGATCGAGCAGCAGGTGCAGGCCGTTGCGACCCAGCGTGCCCCACGAGGCCAGCAGCGCGTTGCGGGTCTCGGCGAGCGCGGCGCGCGCCGGCGCGAGCAGCGCCCAGCGCGCGCGCGTGCGCTCGCTGACGATGTCGTACCAGTACCCGCAGCAGGGATTGAACTGGAACAGGTGCACCTCGGTGCGCGTCGCGAGCGCGACCAGCGCGTCGACGAACAGCGGCGGCAGCGCGCCGAGGCCGAAGCCGGTCACGCGCTCCGGCAGCGCCGTTGCCAGCGCCGCGTCGCCGCCGAGCCGTTCGACCAGCCGCACCAGGCGCGTGGCGCCGTGCGTGCTGCCCGGATGCTCCGCGCTGACCTGGCGCACCAGCGCGCGCCACAGCGCGGGCTGCCATTCGTGGCCCGCGAGCCGGCAGTCGGGTGCGCCGGCATCCGTCTCCCAGGCCAGCAGCCAGTGCGGGCGGTACAGCAGGTACTGGTCGAAGAGCACCGCGAGGCGACGGCACAGCGCGTGCAGGCGCCGCTCGGGCGTGACCGCGGCGAGGTAGCGGCGCACCGGGGCGAAGGCGGGCTGCTCCAGCAGGGGGGGCAGGGCGCGCATCAGCCGGATCGCGAGCTGCTCCTTGCCCCAGGCGCTCGTGGCGGCGGGATCGGCGTCGCCGAGCACCGCGCCGGCGAGCGCGTTCAGGAACACGGCGGGCGACTCGCCCTGCAGGTTCCCCGCCACGCCGAGCCGCGCCGCGATGCCCTGGCGCAGCCACTTCGCCATGCCGACGTTCGGCACGATCAGCCGTTCCGGGACCAGCGGCGGCGGCGGTGCGGTGGCGAGCAGCGTACAGGCCGCCTCGCGCAGTGCCGCCATGTCGTTGCCGTGGTACTGGTAGAGCAAGCGCCGTCGTCCTGACCTGCCGGGAGCGGCGATTGTGACCGAGTGGCGCGGCAACCGGAAGGCGAGCGCGCCGCCGTGCGCGCTGCGGCGCCCCGCATTATCCTGTCGCCGATCCACCGGCCGGAAGCCCGCGACCCATGTCACCCCAGCTCACGACGATCGCGCTGCTGCTCTGCAGCAACGTGTTCATGACCTTCGCGTGGTATGCGCACCTCAAGAACCTCGCCGACAAGCCGTGGATCGTGGCGGCGCTGCTCAGCTGGGGCGTGGCCCTGTTCGAATACCTGTTCCAGGTGCCGGCCAACCGCATCGGTCACCAGGTCATGACGGTGGGACAACTGAAGATCCTGCAGGAGGTGATCACGCTGCTGGTGTTCGTGCCGTTCTCGCTGCTGTACCTGCGTGAACGCCTGACGCTCGACTACCTCTGGGCCGGGCTCTGCATCCTCGGCGCGGTGTTCTTCATGTTCCGCAGCAAGCTCGGCCTGTAGCGCGGCGCGGCGCCCGATCCGTGAACCGCCGCACGTGCCGGCGATGGAGCCGGCGCCGGCGGGCACGCTGCGCGCCGTCCTGCCCTACGCTGTGATCGCGGGCGACGTGTTCGCCGCCGGGGTCCGGCGCCCCGGTGTCGGCCAGGCTGTGGTGTAGCGCGCACTTGCGGGACGCGGGCCGCGCCGGCGAGGAACCATTGCCGCAGCCCGGCATCGAACACCACGGAAGGAGGCGCGCCGCAAACGGACGGCGGGACGCGTGGTGTCGGGGGAAGTGCGCTACATGTCGTGTGGATGGCGACTTAGTGCCACAAGATGTAGTGGAGCCAACCCGGCGCATCGACTAATATCGGCTCAGCTTGCGCGGTTGCAGAGTCCGACTATACTGTATGCAAGCACAGTATGTATGGAAGCACAGCCATGAAATCCGACAGCAGTTTCTTCGTACGTGTCGACTACAGCGAGTTCAAGAGCCGGCTGAATCGCAGCCCGGGCTGCGATATCCGCCGCAAGGCCTACGAGACCGTGATCTACGATCGCCAGGGCGACGTGCTCGGCATCGTGCACGCCGCCTCGATCGACGAGAAGGGCCGCGTGCACCCGACGGAGTACTACCTGCGCCGCATCGAGCCGCCGCAGCAGAGTCCTCGCCTCGTCGCCTGAGCCGACGCATCCGCGGCGGGCGTGCCGCGTAACTTTTGCCGCTTCGCTGGCGCCCCGCCGCGCGGGTTCTACGCTTGTGCCACCAGCGTGAATCCCGAGGGCGCCGCCGATGAGCATGACAGCCCGTCCCGACAGCTATTTCAGCGAACGCGGCAGGTGGTATTTCCGCACCCATGACGGCGTGATGGGGCCGTTCCGCGACGAGCGGGAGGCCCAGATGGCCGTGCTCTATTTCCAGTTGCGGCTGAAGTGGCCCAACGCGAGCCAGCTGCACGATTTCATGGACGCCGCTCCCGCGCGGGCCGCGCGCGCCTGAGCCTCAGCCGGCGCCGAGGAGTTCCGGCCAGTCGGCACCCGCGTCCGCGACCGCGACGAAGTCCCCGTTGTACCAGCCCGGCGTCTGGCGGTAGCGCAGCCGCTGCCAGCGCGCGTCGTAGACCGCGCCGCCGGCGGCTTCGAGGATCGCCTGTCCGGCGGCGGTGTCCCACGCGCAGGTGCGGGTGCGTCGCGGGTACAGGTCACCGCGCCCCTCCGCCAGCCAGCAGAACTTGATCGCTCCCGCCGCGGCCTCGATCCGCGGCGTGCCGC
>CAYXJM010000180.1:0-5591 GCA_964465455.1 uncultured Klebsiella sp. | reverse complement strand
GCGCGCCGGCCGCTGCCGCTTTCGCAACGGGCTTACCGATGTTTCATCCCGGGTCGCGTCCAAAGCCGTTACATTCTGCGCCTGACCCCATTTTCCGGATCAGCCCCTCATGAGCACGCAGAAGCCCGTCGCACGTTTCACCCCGGGACAGGAGAAATTCGGCACCGCGCTGATCAGGCGCATCGGCAGCCTGCAGACCCTGGTCTACGAACTGAGCGGCGGCAGGGTGTGGAATACCTTTCGCGGCGGACAGGTGGCCATACTGACCGTGATCGGGCGCAAGTCCGGCCAGCCGCGCAAGACGCCGCTGCTCTACATCGAGGACGGCGACCGCGTCGTGATGGCGGCTTCCAAGGGTGGCATGAGCACGGCGCCCGTGTGGTACCACAACGTCATGGCCAACCCCGAGGTGCAGATCCAGATCGGCGCCCGCAGGCGCACGATGGTCGCGCGCGAGGCCAGCCCGGAGGAGGAAGCGCGGCTGTGGCCGAAGCTCGAGGCGATGTATCCCGAGTTCGCCGAGTACCGGGCGCGCTGCGAAGGCGTGCGGCACATCCCGGTGCTGATCTTCGACGAGAAGAAGTGAGCCGACGGCGTCCCGGTCCCCGCCGTCCGCGCGAGCGCTGATTTTTCCTTGCGCTTATTGCTAAGATAATTGGCACGACACCGCTCGCAGGGGAAACCGATGACCGCAACGATCGCCCGCCGCCAGACCCTCGGCGACCTCCTGCGCCGCAGTGCGCGCCGCGTGCCGGGGCAGACGGCGCTGGTCTGCGGCGAGGTGCGCTGGAGCTATGCCGACCTCGATGCGATCGTCGACCGCCTCGTGCACGGGCTGCGCGGCATCGGCGTCGGCGCAGGCGACAAGGTCGCGGTCCTCGCGCGCAACTCGCACGCCTTCATCGCGATGCGCTTCGCGCTCGCGCGCGCCGGCGCGGTGCTGGTGCCGGTCAACTTCATGCTCAACGCCGACGAGCTGGCCTACATCCTGGGCCACTCCGGGGCGCGCGTGCTGTGCACCGACTCCGGGCTGGCCGGGCTCGCGCGTGCGGCAGCCGGCAAGGGCACGCAGATAGAGACCTTCGTCTGGCTGCCGGGCGAGGTGCCGGGCGAGCCGTGCGCCGGCATGGTCGCGTTCGAGACGCTGCTCGATGCGCCGGCCGGCGCGCCGTGCGCGGAGCCCGAACTGCACGGCGGCATGCTCGCGCAGATCCTGTACACCAGCGGCACGGAGTCGCTGCCGAAAGGCGCGATGCTGACGCACGAGTCGGTGATCGCGCAGTACGTGAGCGTGATGGTGGCCGCCGAGTACTCGGCGGCCGACACCATGCTGCACGCGATGCCGCTGTTCCACTGTGCACAGCTCGACACCTTCTTCGGACCCATGCTCTACAACGGGGCGAGCAACGTCATCATCGGGGCGCCCACGCCCGAGAATATCCTGCCGCGCATCGCGCAGCACGGGGTGACGTCCTTCTTCGCACCGCCGACGGTGTGGATCTCGCTGCTGCGCTCGCCGCTGTTCGACCGCTGCGACCTCTCCAGCTTGCGCAAGTGCTACTACGGCGCCTCGATCATGCCGGTGGCGATCCTGCAGGAGATGCAGCAGCGCCTGCCGGGCGCGCGCTTCTGGAACATCTACGGCCAGACCGAGATCGCGCCGACCGCCACCGTGCTCGGGCCGGAGGACCAGATACGCAAGGCGGGTTCCGCCGGCAAGCCGGTGCTGAACGTCGAGACGATCATCGTCGACGACGACTGCAACGAACTGCCGCGCGGCATGGTGGGAGAGATCGTGCACCGCTCGCCGCAGCTGCTGGTGGGGTATTACCGCAACGAGGAGAAGACGGCGGAGGCCTTCGCCGGCGGCTGGTTCCACTCGGGCGATCTGGGCGTGATGGACGAGGAGGGTTACATCACGGTGGTGGACCGCAAGAAGGACATGATCAAGACCGGCGGCGAGAACGTGGCGAGCCGCGAGGTCGAAGAGGCCATATACCGCCTGCCGGCGGTGTCCGAAGTCGCCGTGGTGGCGCTCAGCGACCCGCGCTGGGTGGAGGCGGTGACCGCCGTGGTGGTGGTCAAGGATGGCGAGGAGCTCGACGAAGCCACGCTGATCGCGCATTGCCGCGAGCACCTGGCGCACTTCAAGTGCCCGAAGCGGGTGATCTTCACCGACAGCCTGCCGCGCAATCCCAGCGGCAAGATCCTCAAGCGCAACCTGCGCGTGCTGTACGAGGGTTCGGCGCCACAAGTCAATGTGAGTTGACCATAAGACAATTACCATTTACCATGTCGGGGTCATGAACGCCCCGATCGCGCAGCCCGACATCGACCAGCAGACCTGGAACCGCTACCGCGCCAACCTGCCGCGGCACCTGATGGGTATTGCGCGCCACCTGCAGAGCGAGGTGATGCGATCGCTCGGCCAGCGTTCCGGTCACGCCGGCCTCAGGCTCGGCTTCGAGCCTTTCATCACGCTGATCGGGCCGCAGGGTGCGCGCATCACCGAGCTGGTCGGGTGGCTCGGCATCAGCAAGCAGGCCTGCAACCAGAGCATCAACCAGATCGCGCAGGCGGGTTACGTGCGCCGCGACGCGGATCCGCACGACGGCCGCGCCAGGGTGCTGCAGCTCACGGCGCGCGGCGCGCGGCTGGTGCGCGAGGGCGCGGCGGTCTCGGCGACGGTCCAGGCACAGTACGGCGCCCTGATCGGCGAGGCCGAGTACGCCGAGTTCGCCGCGCTGGTGGATCGCCTGTGCGCGGGGCTCGAGTACGTGCGTCCGGTGCATCGCGTGGCGCGCGCGAAGGGCGCCGACGTGCCGGGCGCGCTGCTCGGCCGCCTGAGCGACTACGTGCAGCAGCGACTCATGGAGCTCACGGGAGCGCGCGGACACCCGCGGCTCAAGATGTCCTTCGCGCAGGTGCTGGGCCTGATCGGGCCCGGCGGCGGACGCATCCAGCAGATCGCTCGCATCCAGCAGGTCAGCAAGCAGGCCGTCAGCGCCGTGGCCGGCGAACTGGAGGCGCTCGGTTACATCGAGCGCCGCGCGGATTCCGCGAACGCGCGCGCGCAGCGGCTCTGCTTCAGTGTCGCCGGAAAGCAGCTGCTGGCCGATTCGGTGGCCTCGGTCGAGGATCTCGAGCGCGAATTCGCGGCGATCATCGGCGACGCAGGGCTCGAGCGCCTGCGCGCGCATGCGTCGGCGCTCTACGGCCGGCTGCAGCTCGAGTCCGAGGTGTTCCAGCCGAGCCCCGACCTGGACGCCATCGCCAGGCAACTCATACAGCAACTTGGACCGCAGGGCGCACGCGAGTTGGCGCGCGTGCTCCTCGGTCATACCCGGGAGGAATGAACGATGGATCTCGCATGGTTGTGGAGCGCCTACGACTGGCAGGCGGGGCTCGCGCTGATCGTAATGGTGACGGTGCTGGGCAAGGCCGGGCGCTGGCTCGCCTTCAAGGTGCCCGCCTTCCAGCGCGCGCGCGAGCAGAACCGCGCGCTGGACAAGGAGCGCCTGGCCAAGGAGAAGTACCTGCCGATGATCAAGCGCAGCATGCGGGCAGGGCTGTGGACCAACGTGGCGTTCTTCTTCGTGATGGCACCCTTCGTCGTCAGCTTCGAGCCCCGACCCGTGTGGCGCGGGCTCGCAGACATCGTGCTGATCCTGATGGTCTACGATTTCTTCTACTACCTGACGCACCGCTTCCTGTTCCACGCCGCGCACGACAGTCGCTTCGCGGTGCTGCGCTACTTCCGCCGCGTGCACGCGGTGCACCACCAGGCGCGCGACCCCTCGCACATCGACGCCTTCTACGTGCATCCGGTGGAGACCACGATAGGCCAGGTGCTGTTCCACTTCACGGTGTTCGGGCTCGGGCTCGCTCTGGGCGGCTTCCACGTCGTGAGCGTCGGGATCGCGGCGGTGACCTACATCCAGCTGAACACCTTCAATCACGTCAAGTTCGAGATGCCCGGCTACAAGCTGCTGAACTGGATCAGCTACAAGCACCACGTCCATCACATCGACATGCAGAAGGGCAACTACGCGACCATCACGCTGCTCTACGACAAGCTGTTCGGCACGCTCGATTGAGCGGCAACGGCAGCGGCAAATTCCCCACGAACACGCTCGCAAGGAACGACGAATAATGAATCCCGAAACGCGGCTCTTCATCGACGGCGAACTGGTGCCTGCCGCCTCCGGCCGGACCTACCCGAACATCAGCCCGGTGACCGAGGAGGTGATCGGCCACGCGGCAGACGCCGGCCCCGAGGACATGGAGCGCGCGATCGCCGCCGCGCGCCGTGCCTTCGACACCACCGACTGGTCGACGAACCACGCATTCCGCCTGCAGTGCCTGCGCCAGCTGCGCGACGCGCTCGTCGCCGCGAAGGACGAGTTCAAGCAGCAGATCGCGGCCGAGACCGGCAGCCCGCTCGGCATCTGCGGCGCCGGCGGCCCGCAGTGCGAGGTGCCGATCGGCTTCATCGACTACACGCTCGAGACGCTGCCGGCCTTCCGCTGGAGCCGCGACATCGGCGTTGCGCAGTTCGCCAACATCCGCAGCCGCCGCCTGGTCGAGAAGGAGGCCGTGGGCGTCGTTGCGTGCATCACGCCGTGGAACGTGCCGCTGCAGATCAACCTCGCGAAGTGCATACCGGCGCTCGCGGCCGGCTGCACCGTCGTGCTGAAGGCCGCGCCCGACACGCCGTGGTCGGCCACGATGCTCGGTCGCCTGGTCAAGGAGCACACGGACATTCCCGCCGGGGTGTTCAACGTGATCACCGCGGAAGATCCGCGCACGGTAGGCGACCAGCTGGTCGGCGATCCGCGCGTCGACATGGTCTCGTTCACCGGTTCGACCGCGGTCGGCAGGCACATCATGGCGCGCGCCGCCGCGACGGTGAAAAAGGTCTTCCTCGAGCTTGGCGGCAAGTCGGCGAACATCCTGCTCGACGACGCCGATTTCGGCAACGCGCTGCTCTCGGCGCTCGGCGTCTGCTACCACGCGGGGCAGGGCTGCGCGATCGCCACGCGGCTGCTGGTGCCGAAGAGCCGGCAGGCGGAGGCCGAAGCGCTGCTGAAGACCTATTTCGGCTTCATCCAGTACGGCAACCCGCAGGCCGAGGACCAGATCATGGGCCCGCTGGTCAACAAGCGCCAGCACGAGCGGGTGCTGGGCTACATCGAGCGCGGCAAGCAGGAAGGCGCGCGCCTGCTGGTCGGTGGCGCGCGGCCGGCGCACCTGCCGAAGGGCTACTACGTCGAACCGACCGTGTTCGTCGACGTCACCAACGACATGACGATCGCGCAGGAGGAGATCTTCGGGCCCGTGTTGTCCGTCATCTCCTTCGAGGACGACGACGACGCCATCCGCATCGCGAACGACTCGATCTACGGGCTGTCGGGCGCGGTGTGGTCGGCCGACGAGGCACGCGCGCTTCGCGTGGCGCGGCGCATCCGCACCGGCACGATCAACGTGAACGGCGGCAACTTCTACGCCGCCGACGCGCCCTTCGGCGGCTACAAGCAGAGCGGCCTCGGCCGCGAGATGGGCCCGGAAGGCTTCGAGGAATACCTCGAGAC
>CAYXJM010000179.1:0-5605 GCA_964465455.1 uncultured Klebsiella sp. | reverse complement strand
TGGCGCCGAATTCTTCTTTCATAGTGCGATCTGTCCTTCGAATACCGTGGTCGCGGGACCGGTCATCATCAGCGGGTCACCTTCGCCCCGCCATTCGACCTGCAGGAAGCCGCCCGGCAGGTGCACGCGCACGCGCTCGTCCAGCAGGCCGCGGATCCGGCCGGCGACCACCGCGGCGCAGGCGCCGCTGCCGCAGGCCATGGTCTCGCCGGCGCCGCGCTCGAACACGCGCAGGCGCACCTCGCCACGGTCCAGCACCTGCATGAAGCCGACGTTGGTGCGCTCGGGGAAGTCCGGATGCTGTTCCAGCGCCGGTCCGAGCGTCGCAACGGGAGCGGTTTCCACGTCGTCCACGACCAGCACGGCGTGGGGATTCCCCATCGACACCGCGCTGATCTCGACGGGCTGTCCGCAGGCCTCGAGAGTATAGACGGTGGCCCGGCGGGCGGCCGTGAATGGTATTTCTTGCGGCGCGAGGCGCGGGACGCCCATGCTCACGGTGACCACGTTGCCCTTGCCGCAGCTCATGCTGATCGGCCCGCCGAGCGTCTCGATGCGCAGGCGGCGCTTCGCGCTGAGGCGCCGGTCGCGGATGAACTTGGCCACGCAGCGCGCGCCGTTGCCGCACTGCTGGGCCTCGCTGCCGTCCTGGTTGAAGATGCGGTAGCGGAAGTCCATGTCCGGATCGGTGGGCGGCTCGACCACCAGCACCTGGTCGCAGCCGATGCCGCGGTGGCGGTCGGCGAGGAAGCGGATCAGCGTCGCGTCGAGCCGCACCGACTGCGTGATCAGGTCGAGCACGACGAAATCGTTGCCCAGCCCGTGCATCTTGGTGAAGCGCAGCAGCATCTCAGGCATCCGCCGGCAGCAGCTGCTCGCCGCGCACCAGGTCCTCGAAGCTCTCGCGCGCGCGCACCAGGAACGCGGTGTCGCCGTCGACCATGACCTCGGCGGGACGGCAGCGGCTGTTGTAGTTCGAGCTCATCGCGAAGGAGTAGGCGCCCGCGCCGGTCACCGCGAGCAGCTCGCCGCCTGCCAGCGCGAGGCTGCGGTTCTTGCCGAGGAAGTCGCCGGTCTCGCACACCGGGCCGACCACGTCGTAGACGGCGGCCGCCACGTCGTGGCGCGGACGCACCGCCTCGATGCCCATCCACGCGCCGTACAGCGACGGGCGGATCAGGTCGTTCATGCCGGCGTCGACGATCGCGAAGCGCCGGTCGCCGTTGTCCTTCAGGTATTCCACGCGCGTCAGCAGGGCGCCGGCCCGCGCCACGATCGCGCGCCCCGGCTCCGTGAGCAGCGTGTGAGGGCGGTTGCCGAAGCGCGCGAGCAGCGCGGCGGCGTATTCCGCGGGCGTGGGCGGATGCTCCTCGCCGTAGACCACGCCGAGCCCGCCGCCCACGTCGATGTGGGACAGCGCGATGCCGGCGGCCGCGAGCGCGTCGACCATCGCGAGCACGCGCTCGAGCGCGTCGACGAAGGGCGCGAGCGAGGTCAGCTGCGAGCCGATGTGGCAGTCGATGCCGGTCACGCGGATGTTCGGCATCGCCGCGGCGCGCGCGTAGAGCGCCGGCGCGTCGGCGATCGCGACGCCGAACTTGTTCTCGCGCAGCCCCGTCGAGATGTACGGGTGGCTCTGCGCGTCGACGTCCGGGTTGACGCGGATCGAGATCGGCGCCGTGGCACCGCGCTCGGCCGCTATCGCCTGCAGCCGCTCGAGCTCGGCCGGCGACTCGACGTTGAAGCACAGGATGCCGGCGTCGAGCGCGGCGATGATGTCCTCGCGCGACTTCGCCACGCCGGAGAACACGATGCGGCGCGGGTCGCCGCCGGCCAGCAGCACGCGCCTGAGCTCGCCGCCGGAGACGATGTCGAAACCCGCCCCCCGGCGCGCCAGCAGGTTCAGCACCGCGAGGTTCGAGTTCGCCTTGACCGCGTAGCAGACGAGGTGCGAGGGCGCGGCGGACAGCGCCGCCGCGAAGGCGTCGTATTGCGCCTCGATGGCCGCGCGCGAATAGACGTACACCGGCGTGCCGAAGCGCGCGGCGATGTCCTCGAGCACCACGCCCTCGGCGCAGAGCGCGCCGTCACGGTAGTGGAACGCCGGCGTCATGGCGTGCCGGCCTGGCCGGGCGGCGTCTCGGGCGGCAGGAACAGCGGCCCTTTCTGGCCGCAGCCGGCGAGCAGCGCGACGCCGAGCAAAGTCGAGAGAATGAGCAAGCGCACGGTGGCCGGTCCGGGAGGAGTGGACGGCGATTATATAGCCACGCCCTCGCGGATGGCATCGCCCCCCGCGACGGCGGCGTTGATCGCGGCCTCGAGCCGCCGCCGGTGGCGCAGGTAGTGCACGGTCTGCAGCGGCGCGTCGCCGGGCGGCTCGAGCGCGCTCAGGTCGAGATCCGTGAGGTAGACCGGGTAGGCCGCCGCTGCGCGGCGGCGCGCGAGGATGTGCGCGCCGAGGCTTGCGTGGAAGTCGGCGCCGAGCTCGCGCTGCGAGAAGGCCACGCCGTCGCAGTACACCGTGAACAGCGGTTCGCCGTCGTGCGCCTCCGCGATGGCCTGCACCTCGAGGAAAGCGCCGGGACGGTAGCCGGGCGGTGCGGGCAGCTCCTCGGCGGTGTATTCGCCGCCGGCGGCGCGCGCGAGCCGGAAGAAGCGCGGCGGCTCGCCGGCGCGCGCCGCGGCGGGACCGGCGCCGCCGCTCGAGTTCTGGCGCCAGCGCACCGACTCCAGGAACTGCGCGATCGCGCCGAGCAGCGTGCCCTCGCGCGCGCCCGGGTACTCCGCGTGCAGGAAGGAGCCGTGCTCGTCGACGACGGTGACCGCGACCGACTCGGCGCGCGCCTCGCTGAACACGCTGCAGCGCCACGGGCTCATGCGAGCGGCCATCGCCGGCAGCGGCGTGCGTTCGAGCGCGTGGCGGTCGATCGCGAGCGCGGACCACGCGGGCTGCGGCTCGCCGAGCAGTTCGTAGAGCGCCGCCACGCCGTCGGCGCTGGCGCTGGCGCCGGTGCCGCGACGCAGTTGCAGCACGTGCAGCTGGTGGCGGATCTCCAGCACGTAGCGGGCGTTGGCGCCGCCGCGCTCGCGGTGGAGATGGCGGGCGAGATCCCCGAAGACTTCCGCCATGCGGCCCGCGATCGGCTCGGCGCGGCTCGGACAGAAGCAGCGCACCGCGACGCGCAGGCCCGCATTGCCGTGCGCGAGCGGGAGGAAGTCCCGCAGGCAGCGCAGCAGGCCCTCGACGCCGGCATGGCGCGTGCTGACCAGCTCGCCCCAGCTGTTGCGCGCGACCGTCTCGACGTTCAGCACGAGGTTCTCGCGCAGGGCGCTGTAGCCCAGCGAATCGACGCGGCTGCTGACGCGCGCGAGCCCCTGTTCGCGCGCGAGCCGCATCGGGTCGGCCGCGACGTTCACGAACACCAGCAGGTCCGTGACGCGCGCGCCGCTCGCGAAGGCCTCGTCGCCCGGCGCCACGTCCGCGTGAGCGCCCAGCACGCGCTCGCGCAGTTCGCGCAGCATCCCCTGCACCTCGCCGGCGGCGAGGCCGTCGGCGCGCTCGCGCACCGCGATGCGCGTGCGCTCGCCGATCACGCCGTTCACGACGCACCAGCACAGCAGTTCGCTCAGGCTGGGCGCCTGCCGCAGCGCCCGCGCGCCCGGCACGCCGGCACCGCGCACCACGCCGGCCCAGGCCGCCCAGAGCACCGACGTACCGTCGGCCCCGCGCTGCGCGCAGATGCTCACTTCGTTCTCGGTGACGTTGACCGCACGCCCCGGGTTCACGGTGTCTACCTTGCCGGCCTTGCGCTCGTACGCGGCGTAGAGCCGCCGGCCGAGGATGCTGAACTCGCGCGCGTCGATCGCCTGCGCCGAGTCGGCGCGGCGCGCGAACTCCGACAGGAAGCGGTAGCTCGCCGTGAGCTCCCGCACCAGCTCGTTGCGCTCGGCCTCGACGTCCTGGATCCGCCACTGCGAGCGCGAGTCGAGCAGCGCCAGCTTGTCGCGGTCCCAGCCCCACTCGGCCACCAGCCGCTCCATCAGCAGCCGCTGCCACGAGGGCTTGCCGGCGCGCGGCGCCTGCGAGAGCTTCTTGCCCGCCTTGTAGTACAGGCAGCGGCGCACGATCTCGAGGCGCGCCGGCTGCTCGCGCGCCAGCAGGTGGCGCTCGATGCGGCGGTAGACCATCACGTACGGGTCGAGCTCGTCGATGTCGTCGAGGCCCGCGCAGACCGCGCGCTTGTAGTCGGCGCTGAGGCAGGCCGCCGCGGGATGGTCCGTCGCGTAGACCTCGAACAGCAGCAGCTTCAGCACCGACTTGTAGGGCGAGTCGATGGCCTTGTAGAGCTGCCAGATGCCGGCGCCGAGGAACTCGCCCGCCGGCAGCTCCGCGATGCCGCCGAAGTCCACCAGGCCGACCCGGCCCGCGTAGCGCTTGCGCACCAGGCGGCTGCAGTACTCGTCGTAGTGCCGTTCGTGCCCGGGCGGGATCAGCCACCAGGCCGGCATGCGTCCCGCGAGCAGGATGGCGGTGCGGTAGAACTCGTCCAGCAGCAGGTAGTGCTGCGCGCTGCCGCAGTTCTCGCCGGTCAGCGCCTCGCGCTGGCCGCGCTTGAACTTCTCGCCGTTCATCAGGAACAGGTGGGCTTCCAGCCCGATGCCGGCGGCCCATTGCTGCAGTTCCGCGGCCTTGCGCGCGAGCAGCCCCAGCTCCGCGGCGTCGAGTTCCTCCGGATAGCAGATCCAGATGTCGAGGTCGCTGCCGTCGGAGTGTCCGAGCGTGCCCGAGCTGCCCATCAGGTAGACCGCGTGCAGGCGCGGCTCCGGAGCGGCCTGGCGTGGCGGGCCGAAGCTGATCGCCACGCGCCGCGCCAGCGCGAGCTCCGCGGCCGAGGGCGTGTAGCCGGCGATGCCGCAGGGCGTCTGCTGCGACACGTAGCCCGGCAGCGCCGGATGGTTCACGTGCAGCAGCAGCGGCAGCAGGTCGAGGAACTGGCGGTGGCGCGGCGCCAGCATGCCGCGCACGCGCTCGAGCCGCGCCGCGCTGATCGCGCGGAACCGCGCGAGCAGCTGCCGCAGCTGCTTGCGGTCGATGCCGTCGTCGGGGGATGTGCTGGCGGCAGGCGTGGACATGCCGCCAAGTATAGCGGGCGGCCGTCCGCCCTCAGGGCGCGCCGCGCGCCGCGAGGCGCGCGCGCGCCTCTGCCGCCGCCTGCGCGACCCGCCGCGGGGCGGTGCCGCCGACGTGGTCGCGCGCGTTCACCGAGCCTTCGAGGCTCAGTACCGCGAACACGTCCGCCTCGATCGTCGCGCTGAACCCGCGCAGCTGCTCGAGCGGCATGTCGGCCAGGTCGGTGCCCGTGGCGACGCCCGCGGCAACCGCCTTGCCCACGACTTCGTGCGCGTCGCGGAAGGCCATGCCCTTGCGCACCAGGTAGTCGGCGAGGTCGGTCGCGGTCGCGAAGCCGCGCCGCGCGGCCTCGCGCATCGTGCGCTCGTTCACGGTGAGCGCCGGCATCATGTCGGCGAAGGCGTGCAGCGAGTCGCGCACCGTGTCGATGGTGTCGAACAGCGGCTCCTTGTCCTCCTGGTTGTCCTTGTTGTA
>CAYXJM010000178.1:0-5616 GCA_964465455.1 uncultured Klebsiella sp. | reverse complement strand
TGTCGATCTACGCGGCGACCAAGGCCGCGGTGGAACGCTTCTCGCGCGACCTGCGCCGCGAGCTGCAGGCCGACGGCATCGGCGTCACGATCCTGCGCCCGGGCGCGGCCGCGACGGAATTCGCCGCCGGCTGGGATCCGCAGCGCTTCGAGCCCGCGCTGAAGGCCTGGCTGGACCAGGGGCGCCTGATGGACGTCGGCATGGACGCCGCCCACGTCGGCGCCACGGTGGCCTACTGCCTGTGCTGCCCGCCGGGCGTGTCGATCGACCTGCTCGAGGTCCGGCCGTGCCACCAGGTGCCGAAGCCCGATCCCGCGGTGCTGATGGCGCAGCACCCGGCCTGAGGCGGCACGGCGATGGCCGACATCCTGCTGCGCCTCGACATGCGCAACCCCGCGATCGGCGCGGACCGGGAGACGCTCTACCGCGCCGCCCTCGAGATGGCGGACTGGGCCGACGAGCACGGACTCTACGGCGTGCAGTTCTCCGAGCACCACGCCAGCGAGGACGGCTACCTGTCCTCCCCGGTCGTGCTCGGCGCCGCGATCGCCGCGCGCACGCGTCGCCTGCGCCTGCGCTTCGCGCTGATCCTGCTGCCGCTCAACAATCCGCTGAAGATCGCCGAGGACCTCGCGGTCCTCGACATCCTGAGCGGCGGGCGCGTGGAAGTGGTGCTGGGCGCGGGCTACGTGCCGGCGGAATTCGAGATGTTCGGCGTGGACCCGGCAGAGCGCGGACGGCTCATGGAGGAAGGCATCGCGGCGCTGAAGGCGGCCTGGAGCGGCGAGCCGTTCCGCTATCGCGGACGCAGCGCCCTCGTGCGGCCGCGCCCGCTGCAGCAGCCGCACCCGCCGCTGTGGATGGGCGGCAGCACGCCGGCCGCGGCGCGCCGCGCGGCGCGGCTCAGCGACTACTTCTACACCGAGAACCGGGAGCTGTACCGCCATTTCGAGGCCGAGCGCGAGCGGCTCGGCCTGGCCCCGGTTCCCTTCCGCGACCTCGGCACCGGCTTCCTCGCGGTCAGCGAGGATCCCGAGGCGGAGTGGGCGCGCTTGGCGCCTTTCGTGCTGCACGAATGCAACAGCTACGGCCGCTGGTCCGCCGCGGCCGCCACGAATTCACAGTACACCGAGGTCACCGACGCGAGCGCGCTGCGCGCGAGCGGGCTGTACCCGGTCCTGCGCCCGCGCGAGGCGGTCGATTACATCCGCGCGCGGGGTCCCGGGGCACAGCTGCTGCTCCATCCGCTGATCAGCGGCATGCCGCCCGCGATCGGCTGGGAGCAGCTGCGCTGCTTCGCGGAGCAGGTGCTGCCGCAACTGCGCTGAGTTCACGCCGGCTGCAGCGGCCGCGGCTCGGCATCCTGTGCGGCCCACGGGCAACGGATCGCGATGGCCTCGCGTGCGAGCGCTGCCCGCAGGCGCCGCGCGAACGCGAGCGCCTGCGGGCCGTCGCCGTGCAGGCACAACGTATCGACGGCCACCGGGACCGGCGCGCCGCCGGCGACGCGCACACGGCCCTCGCACGCCAGCGCGAGCGCCTGCGCCTCGGCCTCGGCCGCGTCCTCGATCAGCGCCCCGGCCCCGGTGCGCGGCACCAGCAGTCCGTCGGGCGCGTAGCGCCGGTCCGCGAAACCCTCGGACACCGCGCGCAACCCGAGCGCGCGCGCGGCTTCGGGCAGCGCCGAATTCGCCAGCCCGACCAGCGCGAGCGCGGGATCGAGATCGCGCACCGCGCGCGCGATCGCGTCCGCCACCGGTCGCTCGGCGGCGGCGCGGTTGTACAGCGCACCATGCGGCTTGACGTGCGCGAGCCGCAGCTGCTGTGCGCGCGCGATGGCGGCCAGCGCACCGGCCTGGTACAGCACCAGCTGATACACGTCCTCTGGCGGCAGGCTCATCGCACGCCGGCCGAAGCCCGCGCGGTCGGGATAGGAGGGGTGCGCGCCGATCGCCACGCCGTGGCGACGGCACAGCGCGACGCTGCGCGCCATGCGGACCGGATCACCGGCGTGGAAGCCGCAGGCGATGTTGGCCGAGGACAGCAGCGGCACCAGCTCGGCATCGTGATCCGCCGCGCCGACACACTCGCCGATGTCGGCGTTCAGATCGATCTCGCTACGCATGCGGACTCCGGCACGACAGGGTGCTTGCGCCGAGTATCGGCGCGAGACCCGGCAACCGCAACGCCGGCGGCGACGGGAACGACGCATCCGCGCCGGCAGCGGTGCCGGGTCGCGCGCGTCTCACGGCGCCTGCGCGGCCCACCACGCGCGCACGGCGACGCGCCAGCGGCGAAAGCGCTGCTCGCGCGCGCGCCACGCGGCCTGTGCCGTCGCGACGTCGACTGTCCGGAAACGCAGCGTGTCGCCCGGTGTCAGCTGTGCCAGCGCCGCGTGATCGACGCTGGCCACCACCGCGACGAGGGGGTAGCCGCCGGTGGTCTGCCGATCGGCGCCGAGCAGGATCGCTCGCCCGTCGGGCGGCAGCTGGACCGCGCCGAACACCACGCCCTGCGACAGGATCGGCTCCAGCGCGTCGCCCGAGCCGAGCGACTCCTCGAGCCGGAGCCCCATGCGATCGGCGGCGCGGCTCACGGTGAAGACGTCGCCCGTGAGCCGCTCCCGATCGGCGGGCGACAGGACGCACCAGGCCGGCCCGGGAATCAGGGCCAGCTGCGGCACGCCCGCGCCCGGCAGCGCGAGGCGCGTCGACCACGGCGCCGCGCGGATCGCCGGCGTCGTCGCCACCGGGCACCGATACCGCAGTTCGTCGCCACGCTGCAGCCGCCGCCCGGCGATGCCGCCGAGTCCGGCGCGCGTATCCGTCGACGCGCTGCCCAGCACCTGCGGCACCGCGAAGCCCGAGCGCACCGCGAGGTAGGCGCGGCAACCGCGACGCGCTGCGCCGAAGCGCAGCACGCTGCCTTCGCCCACCCACGCCGGGCGGCACAGCGGCAACGGCTGGCCGTCGCAACTGGCGTCCATGTCGCAGCCGGTGACAGCGAACCAGCCGCCCGCGCCGACCTCGAGCTCCGCGCCGCTCAGCGTCATTTCCAGCACCGGCGCATTCGCGTCGTTGTCGAGCAGCGCATTGGCCACCCGCGCGGCCCAGGCGTCCATCGCGCCCGCGGGACCGACCCCGAGCGACTGCCAGCCGAAGCGCCCCGCGTCCTGCAGGCTCGAACACGCGCCCGGCACGCGCACGCGGATCATGCCCTGCCCTGCGCGATCGCGTCCTGGAGGTCCAGGTACGCGGTACGGGTCACCGGCACGAAGCGAAGGCAGTCGCCGGCCTGCAGCAGGCAGGGGCGCGCACGCCCCGCGTCGAAGAGCCGCAGCGGCGTGCGCCCGATGACGTGCCAGCCACCCGGCGTGGCCAGCGGATAGATGCCGGTCTGCCCCCCGCCAATCGCAACCGACCCGGCCGGCACCTCCAGCCGCGGCGTGCTGCGCCGCGGCACGGCCAGCGCCGGGTCCAGCCCGCCGAGGTACGGAAACCCCGGCACGAAGCCGATGAAGTACACGCGGTACTGCGCCGCGTGATGACGGCGCACCAGTTCCACGGCGTCGAGGCCGGTGTGCGCGCACACCGCGTCCATGTCGGGCGCGAACTCGCCCTCGTAGCACACCGGGATCTCGAGCGGTGTGCGCGGTGCGCTGGCGGGGGACGGATCGACGGGCAGCCCCGGCAGGCGTGCGGCGAGAGCCTCGCTGTCCCACGCGCCGGGGTCGTAACAGACGGTCAGCGTCGCATAGGCGGGTATGAGATCGACGATGCCCGGCCAGCCCGCGGCGCGCACCGCGTCGGCGAAAGCGAGCACCCGCGCGTTGACCAGCGGGTCGATGCCGGCGCCGAAGTGCAGCACCAGCGCGGCGTCACCGAGCGTCTCGATGCGGGGAACGGCGGGCGCGGACATGCGCCGATTGTAGCAGTGCCCGGCACGCCGCCGCGGCCCCGGGGCGCAGAGCGTGCGCGTCGGCCTGTTGCGGCGGGCGTTTTCTCAGCGCTGCCGGACGAGGCGTCCGATACCGAGGTCGGGCGACTCGACCGAGCGCGGCCTGCCGGCTTCATCGTCGACGAGGCTGAACGTCGTGGTGGTCGCGAACGGCGAACCCATCACCTTCACGTAACCCTCGAGCACCCTTTCCGCCGAGTACCGGTCGGCGTAGGGTCCCTCGACGCTGCCTTCGCGCGTCTGGAAATACCACATGCCCTTCGCCTCGAAGACGCGGGACCCGCAGCGCATCCAGCGCTGGCGCGCGTCGACGTCGGTCCGTCGCCTGTCTGTCATGGACTCCTCCCGATTCCAGCCTCGCCTGCCGCGAGTCTAGACAGGAATTCCGACCCCGATCACGGGCGCAACGTGAACCGCGTCACACTTCCGGCATTCAGCGTGACGAAGGCCGTCCCCGCAGGCGCACCCACAGTTCCGGCGTGCCGCGCAGCGGGCCGCCGGTGAAACGCACGGCGTGCCCGGGCGCGAGGTGGATGTCGGGAAAGCGCGACAGCACGCGCTCGAGGGCGGTCTCCAGCTCGCGCCGCGCGAGGTGCGAGCCGAGGCAGAAGTGTTCGCCGTGGCCGAAGGCGAGATTGCGGTTGCGGCGGTCGGGGTCGAAACGGCGTGGATCGGCGAACACCGCGGGGTCGCTGTTCGCGGCCGTGATGCCGAACAGCACCCAGTCGTCCTTGCGGATCTGCACGCCGCCGAGCGTCGTGTCCTTGCTGCAGCGACGCGGCAGCAGCGCCGTCGGCGGTTGCCAGCGCAGCGCCTCCTGCACGATGGCCTCGCGTTGCGCGTCGTCCTGCAGCGCGCGCGCGCGGATCGCCGGATCGGACAGCACCGCGTAGAACAGGCTGCCGCCGACCTTGTAGGTCGTATCCGAACCGGCCGGGAACAGCAGGCGCAGGAACGACAGGATCTCCTCGTCCTCGAGGTGCTTGCCCTCGAACTCCGCGCTGGCCAGCGTGGATATCACGTCGTCCCCGGGATGCCTGCGCCGCTCCTCGAGTATCGGGAGCATGTACTCGCCGAACTCGCGCTTGGCGCGCAACGCACCGTCGGGATCCCAGGGGTAGTCGATCAGCTTGAGCGCCCACTCGAGCAGCCTGGCCTCGTTGTCGACCGGGATCCCCAGCATCCGCGTGATCACGGTGAACGGGAACGGGCGCGTGAACGCCTGCACGAACTCCACCTCGTCCTTGCCCTCGATGCGATCGAGCAGCTCGTCGGCGACCGGCGCGATCAGCGATTCCACGGCCTCGCGCATCTGCCGCGGAAAGAACGGCTTCGAGACCAGCGCGCGGTTGACGCGGTGGAGTTCGCCCGACATGGTCTGCAGCGTGCGCCCCATCGAGGGCTCGGAGTGCACGCGGTAGGCGGCTTCCGAGGCGAAATGCTCCTCGTCCGCGAAGGCCCGTTTCAGCTCGCGGTAGCTGTTGATCAGCCACACCGTGCCGCCAAGGTACTTCACCGGCACGACCGGACCGTGCGCGCGCAGCCGGTCGATCAGCTCGTGCAGGTCCGGCAGCTCGGCGTAGGCGAAGTCGACGTCGGGAAGCAGCGGCTGGACGGCGCTCATGGGGACCCTCCTGTTCTCGTGTTGCAGCGCCGTCG
>CAYXJM010000177.1:0-5618 GCA_964465455.1 uncultured Klebsiella sp. | reverse complement strand
TGCGGCGCCGACGCGAACCCCTACCTCGCGGCCGCGGCGATCCTCGCGGGCATCCACCACGGCATCCGCGGCCGGCTCGACCCCGGCGCGCCGGTCACCGGCAACGGCTACGCGCAAGCCACCGAGTTCCTGCCCACCGACTGGCTCACGGCGCTGCGCGAGCTGGAGGCCTCAACGTGGGCGCGCGAGGCCTTCGGCGCGGAGTTCCTTCAGGTCTACCTCGCGATCAAGCAGGTCGAGTACGCGCAGTTCATGGCCGAAGTCGGCGAACAGGACTGGCGCTGGTTCCTGAGCCACGCGTAGGTCCGGATTCATCCGGACATTGTTCGCCGGATCGATGTTCGGCTGAAGCCGAACCTACTGGTCCATCGTCGCCATGAATGGCGACCTACCCATGCCCCGGCGGTGGCGGCATGGGGACGTCCTCGGGCACGCGGGCCGCGAACGCTTCGCTGATCCCGATCTCCTCGACCAGGAAGCGTTGTCTTTCCGCGGCGGCGAGCGGCTCCTGGATCACCGCGCCATCGGGCGCGAAGCGGATCCGGTTCCCGCGTGCCGCGCCCAGCACGCCGCCGTCGCGGTGCACGCGCACGAACAGCTCGAAGTTGAACGGGCTCCAGTCGCGCGTCGCCTCGTGCAGCTCGGCGAAGGCAGGGGCATCCGCGGCCAGCGAATCGATGCGACAGTCGACGCCGTCCGGCGCGAACGGCGAGCGCCAGCGCACGACCCACTTGCCATCCGCCGGGCGGGCACGTACTCCCCAGGCCGGGTGCTCCACGGCGGTCTCGCGCGCGGGGTCCAGCAGCAGCGGTTCGCCGTGCAGGATGCACCCGTCGACCAGCACGGTCTCGCCGTCGAGGCGCACGCTGGTGAACCCGTGATTGGGCGGCAGATCGGGCGCCACCAGCATCGTGCCGATACCGCGCCGGGCCTCGAATCCGATCGACTCGAGCAGCGCGGTGAGCGCGCCGTGCACCGCCCAGCACGTGCCACCCGTGCCGTGCGCGAGCCAGCCCGCGAAGAAATCCTCCGCCGTGTCCCCGGGCAGCGGGCCGGGATCCGCGGCGCGCAGGTGCACGAGCTTGCGCAGGTTGTCCATCGGCACGCGGGCGCACCAGGCGGCGTAGAGCTCGGCCAGACCCGCGCGGTCCGGCGCGGGCTGCCGGTTCAGCCCGAGCCGCTCCAGCACGCGCTCGCGCAGTGCCGGTGCGAGCGGCGAGGAATGCGGGGTGTTGTCGTTCATGTGCATCTCCGCGGCCAGGTCCATCGACCCCCGCATTGTGCCGCAGGAGGCGCGGATCCGCGTCCGTGAAAATTCCGCGCGACCGTGCCGACCCACATTGCCCTGTCGGCATGAATGCCGACCCACATGCGCCGTATAATGCCGGCGATGAAAAACGCGCTCCAGGTCCTGCAGGACGTCTTCGGCTACGCCGCCTTCCGCCCCCCGCAACAGGAGATCATCGACACCGTGGTGAACGGCGGCGATGCGCTCGTGCTGATGCCGACCGGCGGCGGCAAGTCGCTGTGCTACCAGATCCCGGCGCTGGTGCGCCCCGGCTGCGGCATCGTGGTCTCGCCGCTGATCGCGCTGATGCAGGACCAGGTCGACGCGCTGCGCCAGCTCGGCGTGCGCGCGAGCTTCCTCAATTCCACGCTGAGCCTCTCGGCGCAGCGCGCCGTCGAGAACCAGCTGCTCGGCGGCGAGCTCGACCTGCTCTACGTCGCGCCCGAACGGCTGTTCCAGCCGCAGACCAACGCGCTGCTGCACCAGGCCGACATCGCGCTGTTCGCGATCGACGAGGCGCACTGCGTCTCGCAGTGGGGGCACGACTTCCGCGCCGACTACCTGCAGCTCGAGCGCCTGCACCGCGAGTTCCCGGACATCCCGCGCATCGCGCTCACCGCGACCGCCGACCAGCGCACGCGCGCCGAGATCGTGGCGCGGCTCGACCTCGGCGCGGCACGGCACTTCATCGCCGGCTTCGACCGCCCGAACATCCGCTATCGCATCGGGCTGAAGCAGAACGCGCAGACGCAGCTGCTGCGCTTCCTGCGCGAGGAGCACCCGCACGATGCCGGCATCGTGTACTGCCTCTCGCGCAAGAAGACCGAGGACGTGGCGCGCTGGCTGAACGAGCACGGCTTCACGGCGCTCGCCTACCACGCCGGCATGGACGCCGCGGAGCGCGCGGCCAACCAGGCGCGCTTCCTGCGCGAGGACGGCGTGATCGTGGTGGCGACCATCGCCTTCGGCATGGGCATCGACAAGCCCGACGTGCGCTTCGTCGCGCACCTAGACCTGCCGAAGACCATCGAGTCCTACTACCAGGAAACCGGCCGCGCCGGCCGCGACGGCCAGCCCGCCGACGCCTGGCTGATCTACGGCCTGCAGGACGTCATCAAGCTGCGCCAGATGCTGGACGGCTCGCAGGGCGACGAGGAGCACCGGCGCGCCGAGCAGCAGCGCCTGAACGCGATGCTCGGCCTGTGCGAGATCACCACCTGCCGCCGCCACGCGCTGCTGCGCTACTTCGGCGAGGACTCGCCGGCGCGCTGCGGCAACTGCGACACCTGCCTGGAACCGGTGGACACCTGGGACGGCACCGAGGCGGCGCGCATGGCGCTCTCCGCGGCGCTGCGCACCGGGCAGCGCTACGGCGTGAACTACCTGATCGACGTGCTGCGCGGCGGCGACGACGAGCGCATCGCGCAGCGGGGCCACCACCGGCTGCCGACGTTCGGCATCGGCGCGCACCTCGACCCCAACGCCTGGCGCTCGGTGTTCCGCCAACTGGTCGCGCGCGGGTACCTGCGCGTCGACATGGACGACTACGGCGCCGTCAAGCTCGAGGAGAAGTCACGCGCGCTGCTGCGCGGCGAGGAGCACCTCGACCTGCGGCGCGAGCAGAAGCAGAAGCCGGCCCCGCGCAAGCGCACCGGCGCGGCGGCCGCCGAGGTCGCGGGCGAAGACCAGGCGCTGTGGGAGGCGCTGCGCGAGTGCCGCCGGCAACTCGCCGCCGAGCAGGGCGTCCCGCCCTACGTGATCTTCCACGACGCCACGCTGCGCGAGATGTGCGCGGCGCGCCCGCGCGACATCGATGCGCTCGGCCTGATCGGCGGCGTCGGCGCCCGCAAGCGCGAGCGCTACGGCGACGCCTTCCTGCGCGTCATCCGCGATCACTCCTGAGCAGACCCCGATGCTGCCGTCTCGATCCATGGCGAACCGTGGGAGCGCGCCCTGCGCGCGATGTCGCGGCCAGGGGCCGCTCCCACAGAGGAAGCGGCGATGTCGCGGCCAGGGGCCGCTCCCACAGCGGAAGAGGCGTCACCAGCCGCACTGCTGGCCGCGGTTCTGCTCCTCGAGCCACGCCATCAGCGGCGCGAAGTAGGCCAGCACCGCGGCGCCGTTCATCTCGCGGCTGCCGGTGAAGGCCTCCAGCGCCTCGGGCCAGGGGCGCGACCGGCCCATCTCCAGCATCGCGTTCAGCTTCGCGCCGACGTCCTTGTTGCCGTAGAACGAGCAGCGGTGCAGCGGCCCCTTCCAGCCCGCGATCTCGCAGGCGCTCTGGTAGAACTGGAACTGCAGCAGCCGCGCGAGGAAGTAGCGCGCATACGGGGTGTTGCCCGGGATGTGGAACTTGGCGCCCGGGTCGAAGTCCTCCTCGGTGCGCGCGACGGGCGGCGTCACGCCCATGTACTGCAGGCGCAGGTCGTTCCAGGCCTTGTTCCACTCGCCCTGCGGGATGCTGCCGTCGAACACGCCCCAGCGCCACTTGTCGACGAGGAAGGTCCACGGCAGCCCGGGCACCTTCTCCAGCGCCTGGCGCAGCAGCAGCCCGATGTCGCGCGAGGCGTCGGGCACCCTGTCGGCGTCGAGCAGCCCGATCTGCACGAGGTACTCGGGCGTCACCGACAGCGCGATCATGTCGCCGATCGCCTCGTGGAAACCATCGTTGGCGCTGCCGAGGAACAGGTAGGGCTGGTCCTTGTAGGCGCGCTGGTAGAAGTTGTGGCCGAGCTCGTGGTGCACGGTCACGAAATCCGTCGCGTTGACCAGCGTGCACATCTTGATGCGCAGGTCGTCCTTGTTGTCGATGTCCCACGCCGAGGCATGGCAGACCACTTCGCGGTCCGCCGGCTTCGTGATCATCGAGCGCGTCCAGAACGTCTCCGGCAGCGGCGCGAAGCCGAGCGAGGTGAAGAAGCCCTCCCCGGTCTTCACGATCCGGGTCGGGTCGTAGCCCCTCTTCACCAGCAGGTCGCCGAGGTCGTAGCCGATGTCGCCCGCACCGGCCGGCGCGGCGATATCGTAGATCGCGTCCCACTCCTGGGCCCACATGTTGCCGAGCAGGTCGGCGCGGATCGGACCGGTCGCCGGCTGCACCGCGTCGCCGTACTTCTCGTTCAGCTTGCGCCGCGTGTAGCAGTGCAACTGCTCGTAGAGCGGCTTCACCTCGCCCCAGAGATGGTCGGTGAACCGCGCGAACTCCGCGGGATCCATGTCGTAGTTCGAGCGCCACATCGCCCCGAGATCGGGGTAGCCCAGCTCGCGCGCGCCTTCGTTCGCGATCTCCACGAGGCGCACGTAGTCCTGGCGCATCGGCCTGCCGACCGCGTGCCAGGAGGTCCACATCTCCTTCAGCCGCTCGGGGTCGCGCTCGGTGCCCATCAGCGCCTCGAGCTCCACGCCGGGCTTCGGCTCGCCGCCGAGCGTGCCCTTGCCCTTGCCGTAGGTCGACTGCAGGCGCGTGGCGATGGTGGCGAGTTCCTCGGCCGCGCCGGCCTTCGCGGGCGCCGGCAGTTCGATCATCTGCTTCAGGATGTCGAGCTTGCGGCGCGTCTCGAAGCTCAGCCCCGCGACGCCGTCGAAGCGCGCCGCCTCGCCGGCCAGCCGCACTTCGAGCGCGGTGCTCTCGCCCGCGGCGCGCGCGTTCAGCCAGTCGGTGTCCTCGTTGATGTAGGTCGCGTTGACCCAGGCGACCCGGGCTTCGTACTCGGCGAAATCGCCCAGCACCTTTTCCGCCTGCCCGATGAAAGCGTCGGCATCGGCGGCGCCGGGCGTGCTCGCTGCGGAGGCCGGCCCCGGCGACGGTTCCTGCCCCGCCGTGGCGCCCTGTTCGCTCCGCGATCCGCAGCCGGCCAGCGCGACCGCCGCCGCCAGCGCCAGAATCCGTATCCTCATCCGTAACTCCGGTGAACGATGTGTGGGGTAATTCAGCAAAACACGAAGTGTAATCGCAGCGCCGCGGCGCCGTCACGGGCGCCGGGCGCGGCGCGGCATGCGCGTGCGCAACGGCCTCAGGGCGTCTGCGCGCGGGTTTCAGCCAGCGGTTTCGACCCTGCCTCGCGCGGCAGGCGGCCGGGCTCCTCGGCCGCGAGCGGCGCGCACTCGCGCATCTCCGCCAGCGAGCGCCGCGCGAGTTCCTGGTACAGCAGCGTGCCGTTAGACTTCCACGCGATCTCGGTCTCGGTGAGGTCGCGCACCACGCGCGCCGGCACGCCGGCCACCAGCACCCGCGCCGGCACCTGCGTGCCCTCCTTCACGAAGCTCATCGCGGCGACCAGCGCGTGCTCGCCGATCACGACGTTGTCCATGATCACGGCGCCGATGCCGA
>CAYXJM010000176.1:0-5664 GCA_964465455.1 uncultured Klebsiella sp. | reverse complement strand
ATCATGTCGGCGATCCCGATGAGCGGCGTCGTCGACCACTACGACCGGCGCAAGGCGATCCGCCAGCTCTCGCAGGGCGACGTGGTCATCTTCGCCGCCGGCACCGGCAACCCGTTCTTCACCACCGATTCCGCGGCCTGCCTGCGCGGGATAGAGGTCGGGGCAGAGCTGGTGCTGAAGGCCACCAAGGTCGACGGGGTCTACACCGCCGACCCGTTCGCCAACCCGGATGCCGTGCGCTTCGAGCGGCTGAGCTACGACGAGGTGCTCGCGCGCAAGCTGGGCGTCATGGACCTCACGGCGATCTGCCTGTGCCAGGACCACCACATGCCGGTGCGGGTGTTCGCGATGGACAAGCCGGGCGCGCTACTGAACATCGTCATGGGCGGTGACGAAGGCACCCTGATCGAATAAGCAGCAGAGGACATCAGCGTGATCAACGAACTCAAGAAGGACGCGGAGGCGAGGATGCGCAAGAGCGTCGAGGCGCTCGGCACCGCGTTGAACAAGATCCGCACCGGCCGGGCCCACCCGAGCCTGCTCGACGGCGTGCGCGTGAGCTACTACGGCAGCGAGATGCCGCTCAGC
This sequence comes from uncultured Klebsiella sp., assembly GCA_964465455.1. Lineage (GTDB taxonomy): Bacteria > Pseudomonadota > Gammaproteobacteria > Pseudomonadales > UBA5518 > UBA5518. The sequence goes on along the minus strand of CAYXJM010000176.1, from coordinate 5,076 downwards.
CAGGTGGCCAACATCACGGTGGAGGACGGGCGCATGCTGGTCGTCTCGCCGTGGGAAAAGAACATGGTGCCCGAGGTGGAAAAGGCCATCATGAAGTCGGACCTGGGGCTCAATCCCTCGACGGCCGGCGCGGTCATCCGCCTGCCGATGCCCGCGCTCACCGAGGAGACGCGCAAGGGCTACATCAAGCAGGCGCGCCACGAGGCCGAGGCGGCGCGCGTCGCGGTGCGCAACATCCGCAAGGACGTCAACGGCGACCTGAAGGACCTGCTGAAGGACAAGGCGATCTCGGAGGACGAGGAACGCCGTGCGCTCGACGACGTGCAGAAGCTCACCGACCGCTTCGTCGCCGAGATCGACCAGCAGCTCGCGGTCAAGGAAAAGGACCTGATGGAAATCTGAGCGCCGCCGGACCGCGGAACGCTCCCGTGCTGCCTCCCACCACGCCTGCCGGCGACGGCACGCCCCGGATCCCGCGTCACGTGGCCGTCATCATGGACGGCAACGGCCGCTGGGCGAAGGCGCGCGGCCTGCCGGCCGTCGCCGGCCACCGTGCCGGCGTCGAGGTGATCCGCAAGCTGCTGCGCGCCTGCCGCGAGCACGGCGTGGGTGTGCTGACGCTGTTCGCCTTCAGCAGCGAGAACTGGCAGCGCCCGCGCGACGAGGTGCGCGGCCTGATGGCGCTGTTCATGCGCTACCTGCGTGCGGAAGTGCGCGAACTGCACGAGAACGGCATCCGGCTGCGCATCATCGGCGACCGCGCGCGCTTCGCGCCGCGGCTGCGCCGGCTCATGGCGGAGTCGGAGGCGCTGACTGCCGCCAATACCGGCTTCACGCTGGTGATCGCCGCCGATTACGGCGGGCAGTGGGACATCGTGCAGGCGGCGCGCGCGCTGGCCGCCGAGGTCGCCGCCGGGCGCCTGCAGGCGCACGAGGTCGACGCCGGCGCGCTCGAGAGGCATCTCAGCCTCGCCGACCTGCCGCGTCCCGACCTGCTGATCCGCACCGGCGGGGACCACCGCATCAGCAATTTCCTGCTGTGGCAGATCGCCTACACGGAGCTCTACTTCACCGAGTGCTTCTGGCCCGACTTCGGCGCGGCGGAGTTCGCCGCGGCCCTGCGCGACTACGCGGCGCGCGAACGCCGCTTCGGTGGGCGGCCGGCGGCGGAGGTCGAAGCGCAATGCTGAAACAGCGCGTGCTCACGGCGCTGGTGTTCGCTGCGCTGGTCATCGGCGTGGTGCTGTATGCCCCGGTGGCGCTCACCGCGCTGCTGTTCGGGCTGCTGGTGCTGGGCGCGGCGTGGGAGTGGGCCGCGCTGGCCGGCTTCGCGACGCGTGCCGCGCGGGCGGGCTACGTCGCGCTGCTGGCCCTGGCGCTGGCGCTCGGCGCGCGCCTGGTCGGCGCGCCGGCGCACGTCGACGCGGCGGCATTCGGCCTGCTGCTGTTCCCGGTGCCGGGCTTCTGGCTGCTCGCCGCGCTCGCGGTGTTCGCCTACCCGCGCGGCGCTGCCGCCTGGGGCGGGCGCGCCACGCTCGCGCTCATCGGGCTGCCGGTGCTGGTGCCGCCGTGGCTCGCGGTGCTCTACATCCGCTCGCTGCCCCATGGCGAACTGCTGGTGATCTACGCGATCGCGGTGATCGCCTTCGCGGACATCGGCGCCTATTTCGCCGGGCGCGCGATCGGCGGCCTGAAACTGATGCCGCGCGTGAGTCCCGGCAAGACCTGGGCCGGTTTCGCCGGCGGCATGCTGGCGAGCCTCGCGCTCGCCGCGGCGGTCGGCGCGCTGGCGGGGCTCGGCGGGGAGCGGCTGGGCACCTGGGTGGCGGTCGCGGGCACGGCCGCGCTCGTCTCGGTGTTCGGCGACCTGCTCGAGAGCATGGTGAAGCGCCACGGCGGGCAGAAGGACAGCGGTTCGCTGCTGCCCGGGCACGGCGGGCTGTTCGACCGGCTGGACAGCCTGACCGCCGGACTGCCGGTGCTCGCCCTCGGGCTGCTGCAGGCAGGGAGTTTCTGGTGATGCAGGAGCGGCAACGGGTCACGGTGCTGGGGGCAACGGGCTCCATCGGCGAGAACACGCTGGACGTGATCGCGCGCCATGCCGACCGCTACCGCGTGTTCGCGCTCGCCTGCGGCTCGCGCTGGCGCGAACTGCTCGCACAGTGCCGTGCGCACGCGCCGCGGTACGCGGTGGTGGCGGACCGCGCCGCGGCCGCGGAGCTGCGCGCGGCGGTGCGTGCCGAGGGGCTGGCGGTCGAGGTGCTGGAGGGCGAGGCCGGGCTGGTCGAGGTCGCCGCGCACCCGCAGACCGACATCGTGATGGCGGCGATCGTCGGGGCGGCCGGGCTGATGCCCACGATCGCTGCGGCGCGCGCCGGCAAGCGAGTGCTGCTCGCCAACAAGGAAGCGCTGGTGATGGCGGGGCGCTTCTTCATCGACGCGGTGCGCGAGGGCAACGCCACGCTGCTGCCCATCGACAGCGAGCACAACGCGATCTTCCAGTGCCTGCCGGGCGGCTACCGCGCCGGGACGCCGTCGCCGGCGGTGCGCCGCCTGCTGCTCACGGCCTCGGGCGGCCCGTTCCGCAGCTGCCCGCTCGCGGATCTCGAGCACGTGACGCCGGCGCAGGCGGTGGCGCATCCGAACTGGGTGATGGGGCGCAAGATCTCGGTCGACTCGGCCACCATGATGAACAAGGGGCTCGAGCTGATCGAGGCCTGCTGGCTGTTCGGCATGCCGAGCTCGCGCATCGAGGTGCTGATCCACCCGCAGAGCGTGGTGCATTCGCTGGTCGAGTTCGTCGACGGCTCCGTGCTGGCGCAGCTCGGCAATCCCGACATGCGCGTGCCGATCGCCTGCGGCCTGTCGTGGCCCGAGCGCATCGCATCGGGCGCGGGCACGCTCGACCTGGTCGCCGGGGCGTCGCTCGCCTTCGAGGCGCCCGACCTCGCGCGCTTTCCGTGTCTCGCGATCGCGATGGACGCGGCCCGCGCCGGCGGCTCGGCCCCGGTCGTGCTGAACGCCGCCAACGAGATCGTGGTGGAGGCCTTCCTCGACGGGCGCCTCGGCTTCACCCGCATCGCGCCGACGATCGCCGCGGTCCTGGATTCGCTGTGCTGCACCGAACCGGAATCGCTGGAACATGTCAAAGCTCTGGACCTCGAGGCGCGCGCCATCGCGCAGCGCCTGTTGCAGAAGGGCTGAGGAGGAGAGGACATGGATCTGCTCTACACGGTGCTGGTGACCGTCGTGACGCTGGGCGTGCTCGTGGCGGTGCACGAGTTCGGCCATTTCTGGGTCGCGCGGCGCTGCGGCGTGAAGGTGCTGCGCTTCTCGATCGGCTTCGGCAAGCCGCTGTGGCGGCGCACGGGACGCGACGGCACCGAGTACGTGATCGCGGCCGTGCCGTTGGGCGGCTACGTGAAGATGCTGGACGAGCGCGAGGGGCCGGTCGCCGAGCAGGAGTTGTCCCGCAGTTTCAACCGCAAGCCGGTGACGTCGCGCATGGCCATCGTGGCCGCCGGACCGGCGGCGAATTTCGTGCTCGCGATCGTGGCTTTCTACGCGCTGTACATGATCGGGGTGCCGGGGCTCGCGCCGGTGATCGGCGAGGTCGCCCCGGGCTCGGTGGCCGAAGCGGCGGGGCTGGAGCGCGGACAGGAGATCGTCGCGGTGGACGGCGAGCGCACGCCGACGCGGCAGGCGGTCGCGATGCAGTTGCTGAAACGGCTCGGCGAGAGCGGCGAGATCCGCTTCTCGGTGCGCTACCCCGATACCGAGGCCGGCATCACCTACGAATCCGCCGCGCGCATCGAGGACTGGTTGAGAGGCCAGGACGATCCCGACCTGCTGGGGGGGCTCGGGTTGTCCTACCTCGTGCCCGAGGTGCCTCCGCGCGTCGCCGAGGTCGTCGCCGGGAGCCCGGCAGAGCACTCTGGCATCCGCCCCGGCGACCTGGTCGTCGCGGTCGACGGCGAGGCGGTGGCGTCGTGGGAAGCCTGGGTCGACGTGGTGCGCGCGAGTGCCGGCAAGGAGCTGGAGGTCGAGGTCGAGCGCGAGGGCGGGCGGGTCGTGCTGCGCGTGACGCCGGCCAGCGTGAGGCAGGCCGACGGCGGCAGCGTGGGGCAGGTCGGCGTCAGCGTCGCCGAACCCGAGTGGCCGGCGCAGTTGCTGCGCGTGGACCGTTACGGGCCGCTGGCGGCATGGCGCCCCGCACTGGCGCAGACGTGGTCGCTGGCCGCGTTCACCGTCGATTCCGTGAAGAAGATGTTCGAGGGCCTGATTTCGCCGAAAAACTTGAGCGGCCCCATCACGATTGCTAAAGTGGCGACCGATTCGGCGCGCTCGGGCCTGGAGAGCTACATCAGTTTCCTCGCCCTGCTGAGCATCAGTCTCGGCGTGCTGAACCTGTTCCCCATTCCCGTGCTCGACGGCGGTCATCTCGTGTATTACCTCATCGAGATGATCAAGGGCAGCCCGGTGTCGGAGCGGGCGCAGATGCTGGGCTACCAGGTCGGTCTCGTGATCCTGGTAGGCGTGATGCTCCTGGCGTTCTACAACGACATCAACCGGCTGGCCGCCAACTGATCGCGGCCCCGGCCCAAATCCCAGCAATAGGAACTTGCAGAACACCCCATGAAGCGCTTCCTCATCCTGCTTCCCCTGTTGCTGGGGCTCGCCCGGGCCGTGTTCGCCGACAGCTTCGTCGTCACCGATATCCGCATCGAGGGCCTGCAGCGGATCTCGCCCGGCAGCGTGTTCAACGACATCCCGATCAAGGTGAACGACCGCATCGACCAGGCCGCGATCGCGCAGACCTCGCGCGCGCTGTTCAAGTCCGGCAACTTCGACGACGTGCAGATCGGCCGCGACGGCGACGTGCTGGTGATCACGCTGGTCGAGCGCCCGTCGATCAGCGAGATCAACATCGACGGCAACAAGGCCATCAAGACCGAGGACCTGCTCGAGGGGCTGAAGGGCTCCGGCCTCGCGGTGGGGCAGGTGTTCCAGCGCGCCACGCTGGAGCAGATGCGCGTCGAGCTGCAGCGCCAGTACGTGAGCCAGGGGCGTTACGAC